>JALHST010000005.1 GCA_022865355.1 Maribacter sp.
AGAGCTTCAGCGAAATTGGCGAGCTTTTTGATATAAGCAGGGAACGTGTTCGGCAAATTAGGGAAAAAGCGATCCGGATGCTACGAAAAAAATCACATAACGACGTTTTAAAAGCGTATTTGTAAAATATACCCACTAAAAAAGCCGACTTCTAAAAAAGTCGGTTTTTTCTTTTTGTATCAACGCCAAAGCGTGTCGTTTCGAAATACCATACGCTGACCAAGTAAATGCCGTGTTTAAATGTATTTGCCAATCTCCATCGTCGAATTCACTCCCCTCCTATCTGCCTTCTATGCCCCTGGCAGATGAATAGCAACCCCTCCCCTTACATACTCGTTCGCCTGGACTTTACTTAACGGGCGTACGCATACCTTGTATTCGGCCTAGAGGACAGGCCTACGACAGTCACCAACTCGCTTCAGGTTCTGCACTATTTATTTCCTAGACCAAGTCACGGCTTGTTTTAACCACTAAAAAACCGGCTGACCTATGGGCAAACCGGTTCTTTTATGTAAAATCGACTAATAGTTAGTTCTTTAGCGATTTCATATCGATTACAAAGCGATAATGCACATCGCTCTTCAACATACGGGCATAGGCCTCATTAATGTCCTGTATCTTAATAACCTCGATTTCGGAAACAATGTTATGTTTTCCGCAGAAATCCAATAGTTCCTGTGTTTCCGCGATGCCACCGATCAAAGAGCCAGCTACCGATCTTCGCCCCATGATCATCGGAACCGTGTGCAATATGGGATCTAAGGGTCCTAAATAGCCCACCAAGACCAAGGTGCCATTCGTATTCAAAGTGCCTACATAGGGGTTGATATCATGCGCATAGGGTACCGTATCTATGATAAGGTCAAAATGATTTTGGATGCTTTTCATTTGCTCCTCATCGGTTGAAATGACAACCGCATCGGCGCCCAGATCCATGGCATCCTGTTTTTTATCCGGAGATCTTGAAAATAAGGTGACATGCGCCCCTAGGGCGTCGGCCAGTTTAATGGCCATATGTCCCAACCCCCCGAGTCCGACTACGGCGACTTTACTGCCTTTCCCGACCTTCCAGTGTCGTAAGGGCGACCAAGTCGTTATGCCTGCGCACAGTACCGGAGCAATCGCAGCCAAGTCGAGATTTTTAGGCACCTTTAAGACAAAATGTTCGTCGACTACAATGCTTTCTGAATAGCCCCCGAAAGTCGGTAAGTTCAAATGTTTATCATGGCCCCCATACGTGCCCACCCATTCCGGACAATATTGCTCCAAATCGTTTTTACAGTTGTTGCAGCTGCGGCACGAATCTACCAAACAACCTACGGCGACTACATCGCCTGCTTTATACTTGGTTACTCCCTCACCTACTTTAACGACCTTGCCCACGATTTCATGTCCAGGAACTACGGGGTACACGCTAAAGCCCCAGTCATTGCGGGCAAAATGCAAATCGGAATGGCATACGCCACAATATAGAATATCGATTTCGACATCCTTTGCAGTGACTTCCCTTCGGTTAATATCCATTGCTTTTAAAGAAGCATCGGCCGCTTTGGTACCATATGCTTTAACGTTTTTCACTTTCATCGAATTTTGATTTTGATTTTTATTATTATTTTATGTGTGCCGCTATAATCTAAAAATGACTCGTAAGGGCGTTTTAAAAAGGAGGATAAATGTACAAAAATCTATCGATACTATTCCTTATACTTTCCATTTCACGCACCGGACCGTTGGTTTAGATGTGCCTGACTTGGCTGAGTAAATAAAAACAATTTGCCGTGTTTTAATCTGCTATGGACTCAAGTAGGGTAATTCGCGGGTAGTATTTTAGGCGCCATTCGACCTCGTCTTCTGGGTACTGATTTTTAGAAAAAACAAAAGGCAGGATATAGCTATCCCGCCTTTCTAGTGTTAATAAGGCACTTTGGTATTATTGCGCTTCCAACGCAAAGTCTTGAACCGTTTGATTGCCGGCCACAATTTCAAGATCCACAATGGTCTGCATTTGATATCCTGTCATTTCCGCTACCACCGTATGCGAACCCGCGTCAAGGCCCAGCACGGTATAGTTGCCGTCTCCATCTGCCTCGGCTGTTTTCAAATTATCACCCGAATCGACCGATATTCGAGCTCCCGCTAAACCAACGGCTACATCGCCTTCCAATGTAGTAACCCTACCCGTTAAAGTACCGGCTATCGACATATTACTGGCCTTGATTACCGGTTTAAAATTAAAGCCCGTAATGCCCATTACATCATTAGGATTCCCCATGGCCACAAAAGATTGGCTCACATCAAAATCTAGCAATAGATCTGAAGTTAGCCCCCCATTTACAACCAACTCGGGGGTAATAAAAACTTTGATCCCAGTCTGTTCCCCACTAGGTACATTCAAGTCATGGGTCGTGCCGTCGTTCATCACGATGCCAACTCCTTTTACATACACCCTTATAAGGTCAAAAGACCCCACGGGAACCTCCATATCTACCAAGGTCTCTGTAAGGCCATTGGTAAGTTGCAAAAGGTTCACCGGTATTTCTTCTTCCATCAATACGATAAAAGGACCACCATCGGCTTCCGTATTGGCAACACCATCCATTGGTGCTGCGAGTCCGTCACCCTTCATACGCGCATCGATTTTAAAAATAGTCACGTTGGCCTCGGCCACCAAATCATGGGGAAAGGGGGCATCGGTCAATTGCACCGTAAGCCTTCCCGTCGGACTGGCTGAGTCATTGGTACAACTAAATGCAACTGCCAGAACAGTAAATAACACGAAAAGAGATTTGATTTTCATAAATTTTTGTTTAACTATTAATTCTATTTAGGGCTTGATCCTTTCAAGGAATCATCTTAATATAACACTCCACAACGGTATAACCCTACTCTGAATTCTTTTTTTTCCATATTTTCGATGAACTACCGCTCCATTCCCACTATTCTCTTCAAATAGAAGGAAATCGTGAGGTATGAACTCCTTTTAAAATCAACTCAAAATAGTAAGTGTTAAACAAAATTGGAGTTCTAGATCTAAAGTGGATTGGGTAGGCAGGGGCAAGATAACGTGGGCTTCCCCGGTAGATTGCTAATAATTATTGCTTCCTGAACGTATGGGTACCCGTCAGAATCTTTTTTCAACGACCCGACTCGGTGGCAAGGAGTTCCGAGTTGTGATTTCGAAATCGATGACCCCCAATAACAATTCGTCATCGGTAAGTACCAATACCTTCCAAATGCCCGGTTTTACATTATTCTTGTAGGTATATCCGCGAAAGCCCCCGTTGCGGCCACCCGTAATATCAAAACCGAGGTCTTCGACGAGCTCCCATTCATTGGTCTCATCATTATACCAGGTCCAGCGATGGATCATTGATTTTTCTAAACCGGTCGGCGCGAATATTGATGAAAAAATGTACACATCCTCATTGGGTACATAGGTGAATTTTAGCTTGTGATCCCTCCAAAATATATACCAATCCTCTTCTTCATAGCTGACTACATAGTCATTATTCTCCAATCTGATATTGTGCGCCACAATGCCTTTCTCAAGTGCCAGCGGTACAGGCGGAATAAGTTTCAAAAGATAAAAGGTATTGATAAGGATAAAAATCCCCAGGATGAGTCCCACGAGTTTGACAATCTTTATTTCAGCCCGTGTGCTGGGACTAACGGCGTAAATAATGCAAATCAATACAAGGGTGCTGATCAGACTTGCGAGACCGGAGTACAAGTAAATGTCGGTATTCATTTCCTTAATGAATACGGGTATCATAAAGGTGAAAAACGTAAAACTTATAAAAAAATAGACGCTAAATTGTAAATACTTATTCGATATCCTTTTTTTAAGTAACTCATTGGCAAAAAGTAGCAGGACTAAGATGACAAAGAACGATACGGTTTTCGATAAGGAAACACTTCTTGAGAAATAAACGACATACGCACTTGAAAGCCCGCCAAAGAAAAATTGAATGGCCAAAGGGAAATAGTCTTCATAGGCCTCCAAAAATGTATTTTTCCACTTGCCATCGTCTGCCAGATTATAGAGGTAAATAGTTACGGTAAGCAAGGCCATATAAAGGCATAAAACGATCAGGTCGTATAACCGATCAATGCGCCCGAGAGTAAGGGAGTCCAAAATAAACCCTCCCATAAAAAAAACGATCGGCGCATATTTTTCATAACGTCTCAGGATGCCTCTGAACCTGCTATTTCTAAACTTGACCAAAACTCTCTTCATACACCGTCTTAAATAATTCTTGAAACGTTGACTCGGGCCTCCCCCCTCCTATTTTTGGTAGCTAAGCATCGTATTTGCCCAGGGGATAAAGAATTTTATATTCGGGCCATCGGTGTGTCCCCCGTCGTGCTGTCGCCAAGCCAGTTTCCCCGTTAGCATATCGGTATTGTAGGGCGGCATTTCTTCCTTTAAATAATCATTGGAAACCCCAAGGTCTTTAGCGCCCAATAATTTATAGACCGAGCCTGCCGCAATCGTCGCCATAAAGCTCCCTTTTTGGTCAAGCCACTTCGAATCCCCTTTTTCGGGAATGCCATAGCTGATAAACACGGGCCTGGGCGCGCACAAGGCGATTAATTCGTGGGAATCCACCGGGAGGTCACAGCCGGTCTTGCTTCCGAAAATTGCTTTTGAAGCCCCATATTTAATGTAGTTACCCGCCATCCAGTGACTTTCACCAGTTCCTGTTAGGCTTTCCACCGCTTCCCCAAAAACACGTCGATGGAGTGTCGTTCCGCCTTTGCCCGAAGATCCGATCAATCCGATTGCGAAGCGCTGTTCGAACGCCAAGGTGACCAAGGCGGCCTTCCCGTAGCGCGATACCCCTTCGATACCTATTTTATCAGCGGCCACCAACGGATCGGTCTCCAAATAATCCAATGCTCGGGCCGCTCCCCAGGCCCAGGCGCGCAGGGCACCCCAATCTTCGGGTTTACGAGGCTGCCCCTTGTTTACCAAGCCGATAATGCCACTTGTGAGTCCGGCTGAATTATCGGCCTGAATACTCGCAGGATCTAGCGTGAGATACCCCCAGCCGGCTGCCAGCAACTGTTCTGTGGCAGGCAGATCACCTTCCGGTGGCGGGGCAAAGAAATTGGGTGGCGGTAAACGGGTAATCGGACTGTAGGCAGGATACTGGTCGAAAATGGATTTTAAACTGGGATCCTGTTGGATCATCAGCGCTTTAAAAGACGCATTGATCCTTTCCATGGCCTCCTGTGGGGGTTGTGCGGGCGCCGGAAACGCAGGACGCCCAAACATGATCAATACCGGAACCGGACCAGCCATATTGGTAGGCACCACCAAAAGAGCATCGATGTCTACTTGTATTTCGGGATGCGAACTATTGTCAACATGGCCTATCAATTGTTTGGCGAGTACTGGCGTACGATTTACGAATTCGGTATCGGTTACGGTTACGGTCCAGGTAACCACTGGAATGTTTTTGGGCAATCGTCCATAGACTTCCCGTTCAAAATCTTCCACAATCTCGGGTCGCCGGGTTTCCCACCATGTCTTGGCATCTTTTACCTTCTTTCCAGATTTGGTAACCAGTGCGTCGGGTAGTTCCGGGCAAGGATTGGCGAGTGCTTCGTCGTAATTGGCGTGGTTGGGCGCCGCTTCATTACCACTGGGACCTGGCCGTAATTTGGTGATGCCCAATTGTTGCATCATGTGCTCTTGATTTCTTTGGCCAACTTGGTTGATACTATCCCGTTCCTTTTGGGAGAGTAACCAGGATTGCGCCTGCAAAGGCGATGAGATCCAAATAAAAAGGCCGAAGATGGCCATTGCTTTCCCTATATTCCCTATTGTTGGCATAGCTGCTCGACAGGAGGTGCTCTGAGACCTCCAACCCCTAAATATACCGAATTATGGAATTGGTGAATTGCTTACTTATAACTATTTTGGGTTTTAGGCGTTAACGAAGTACATCTTTAGGGCACCCCGGTTCTTTACCTCGATTTCCCCGCGGTATTCACAGACCCAGGTATCCTTTACCAAATCGTACGTGGACTCACTGATATTGATCTTTCCTGGTTCAGATAGGGTTTCCATGCGGGAGGCGACGTTCACCGTATCGCCCCAAATATCGTAAGCGAATTTTTTGGTGCCTACCACCCCTGCGACCACGGGCCCGGTATTGATGCCGAGCCGAATATCAAAACTACGTTCAACCGCTGATACATCATTTTTGGTCGCCTCTACAAAGGCAGCAATTTCCAGACCTGCCAATACCATTCGCTGGGCATGGTCCTTCTCATCAGCATGCAATCCGCCGGCGCACATATAAGCATCGCCAATGGTCTTGATCTTTTCCAGGCCGTGCTTTTCAATGATCGCATCGAATTTCGAAAAATAAAACCCCACCGTTTCTACCAAGGCCTCTGGCGATAGCTTTTCGGAATACGTCGTAAACCCTTTAAAATCGGTAAATAGCACGGTAGCCGATGCAATTTTTTTGGCCTTCACCTTCCCCTTTTCCTTAAGTTCCCTGGCCGTTTCAGCTGGCAGGATGTTCAGCAGCAGGGCTTCAGACCGTTTTTTCTCCTTGGATATCGTGCGGTAGTACCAAAACAACGAAATCAATAACAGCCCCGAAAAGCCTAGGATAATCCGCTGGTTCCTTTTTTGTTGATTGAGCAGGTCTACTTCGGTCTGTTTCTGGGAGACCTCATAATTGGTGCGCAAATCGGCAAATTGCTGAACTTTCTCCAAATTGATTACACTATCCCTATATGCAATATATTCTTTATAATAGGTATAGGATTTTACTGGGTCTCCGATTTGATCATACAATTCAGAAAGCTGAAGATTAGATTCGCTGATCTGTTTTTTTAAACCATATTTTTTTGCGAGTTCCAAGCTTCTTTCGGTATAACCCAATGCTGTTGGCCAATCATCTTGTTTTAGATAAATATCCGATATATAGGTCAAGTACTCAGCAATTGGGGAATAATCCTCTAATTCCTCAAGAATAATAATTGCTTCATTAATATTGGCCTTTGCAAGAGAATCCCTACCCTGTTCAGCATGCACCATTCCGATATTGCCTTTATTATAAGCAGTCCCAATTAGGTAATTGGCATTCCTGAAGATGTCTCCTGACTCCTCAAAATAAGCTAAAGCAACATCGTATTTCTTGCTATTGAACGCTTCATCCCCCGCATTTAATAAAGCGGTCGCTAAGGAAACAGGATCGTTGGTACTTCTTAATAACTGGATTCCTTTGTTATAGTAGCTTTCTGCGTTATCGGAGTTGCCTATTTCAGAATAAGTGTCCGCTATTGCTATGTAGGTATGTCCTTCACCAATAACATATGATGCATCGATGGCCGCTTCAGCGCTCTTGAATAGAACTTTTAAAGCCTTATCTAAATCTCCTGTAAGTCTGTTTACTATTCCTTTTTGATAGTACCCTCTATGCAGATATAAATCGTTCTCTTCTAAAATTGATAGGGATATCAATTCTTCCGCATATTTTAACGATAATGCGAGATCATTTACCTCGTTAAAAGATAAATTTCGTAACAATTCCAATTTTGCAGTACCCTCTAGATTATTTTCTTTATAAATCTTGCTCAAGCTATCTGCGACGTTTTGGTCCTGGGCAAAACTGCCTAGATATTGAAAACCCACAAAGCCTATTGTTAAGCTTGCTTTAATAAAACAATTGAAAGATTTCAACTCGATTAAGGATTACCTCTTAATTTAGGGTCAATATGAAACGGTTTAGGGTTGTTTCCTTTGGGATAAACGCTAAAATTGATAGTGTATACGTCGAGTTGGTTAATCAAATTCGAATTATTATTCACAACAGCGTTCACATTAGAAGACCTTCCTCCGCCACCGTTTATGATTACCGAACTAAAAAAGTTCTCATTAGTCGGAGCTGTCGGGTCGGATTGCGGTGTAGCCTCATGACGGATGCTATCAATTGCAATTGAATAATCCTTATCAACATCAAGAGGAAACTTTGTGGCTCCTACCCACCTCACATTATTGTTTAGATAAACATTGGATTCGAAAGTTTTTACATCGACAGAATTTCCTCCATTATCATCCAATAAAGAGCACTTACTATCCACAAATTCCTGATTTGGATCTACTGCTGCATAGAGGCTACTAGCTTCAACCGTCAATGTAATGACTACAGGTTTTCCGCTTGGTGGTGGTGGGTTGTTTCCGTTGCACATAATTTTGTTTATTTAAGATTAATAATTAGATTCATAAAGAGTATGTTAAGATAACCTAATATCTATCTATCAAAAATTAATTTTGTCCGAAACGCTATAATTACTGTCCGAAAGCGCCTATTTTTTTACCCAAGGAAATTTTAGACAAATAAAATGTGTAAATAATTCTGGGCATTCCCAACCATCAACTCCTATTTTTTATGCCAAATTCGCTGTATGAGTGCTAAATGATCGTATTCCCTTAAATAGCGGGTGATACAAATTCGAAATAGCGGGTTTTCCCCTTATCCCCTTCTGGCTTATACTTAAACCCGAGAAACCGGAACCATGATATTTGATCGGTACGACCTTGTTCGGCGTACTGGTAACAGGTGCACCCCTTATATTTGATGGATAGTTCCTTTAAAATCTTGCGCATGTCAAAGCTCAGTTTCAAAGCATGTGCCTCCATGTGCCTGCTGCAAATTAAAAACGTCTCGTACCTTTTATCCCCGACTTTATACGCCCCGAGTATGGCTATCGGTTCATTTCCCAGCGTTTTCCATATTTTGGAATACCCTTCATTTTGCGTCGATAGAAGACGGTTTTTGATAAACTGCAGCGTTTCTGCCCGTTCACTTGTATTGGCCAGTAGCCACTCTCCCTTCGATTTCTCCCAAGGATTGTTGAGAATGTATGATATATCTAAGTCACTTATTACTTTTTGTTTTTCAGTCATTATGGTCGCTAAAAGATGAAAAATAATCTTGGTGTCCCATTTCAAGGGATAAGATACAAAAAAAGGCCAGTTTCTGTGTGGGGCTATTTGACGAAGGTTTTTGTTTTTTTTTTTCGAAAGGGCTTATTTTTTTGGATTTAAGGTATTTCGTAAGGTTTTTAACGTACCCACGGCTGTATGGGCGGCTCTGCCATGGCCGGCAAGACAATTGTAAGGCAAAACCCTAGTGTCTTTGGAATGGCAGTCCTTTCATTAAGATAGAAATTTATGTAATCATTTAGAATCAAAAATTCTACATGGTTCGTTTCCTATGCCGATATTGCTGCGTCCTTTCCGGCATCGTGCCACTTTTTTTGGTAATTTAGAAGGAAATGGCGGCAAAGTACGTTATATCATGCCTTTTGTCGGCAATCATTATTCCGGTTTCCTATGCACAATCCGACAGTCTCTACGTAATTCCAAGAATTGAAGGGATTACTTTTGATGGGCGGGTAGACGAAGCTGTTTGGAATTCGATTGCCCCGGTTCCTATGGTCCAATACGAGCCCAATGCCGGAGCTCCCCCCACCGAAAAAACCGAGATACGATTTGCCTACGATGATACCTATTTTTATGCGTCTATGCGGGCCTATGACGAGGATCCGAATGGGATTCGGGCCACTTCCCTGTATCGCGACAGGATTTCGGGCTCCGATCACCTTGAACTTTTATTGGATACCTATAACGACAATGAAACCGCCTATGTCTTTACCACCACGCCTACCGGTATTCGAAATGATCTGGAGATAGCCAACGATGCTACGGGGGGCACCATCTCATCGGCCTCTTGGTTAAATCGGGATTTCAACACCTACTGGGATGCCGAGAGCACGGTAACCGAAGAAGGCTGGTTTACCGAAATCAGGATTCCCTTCAGTAGTCTGCGCTTTCAGGAAACGGAGGGAAAGGTCATCATGGGGCTCATCGTGCAGCGGAAGATTGCCAGAAAACAGGAAAGACTCGTTTTTCCGGCCGTCCCACCAAAAACCGATTGGGCTTTTTTGAGACCCTCTTTGGCACAAAAAATTGTATTGATCGGGATAAAGCCCAGCAAGACACTCTATATCACCCCCTATGTATTGGGAGGCTATGCAAAATCGCATGAATTAAATGAAACCGCAACCGGCTATACTGGCCTCGACAAAGTTGAAAAAGCTATTGGGGCTGACATTAAGTATTCCATTACCAATAATCTTACCGCCGATTTTACCATAAATACCGATTTCGCACAGGCCGAGGCCGATGACCAATTGGTCAATCTTACGCGATTTTCACTTTTTTTCCCTGAAAAAAGACAATTTTTTCAGGAAAGGGCCTCTGTTTTTGATTTTAGGACCGGAGGATTAAGCCGGTTGTTTTTTAGCCGCAGGATTGGACTCACCGATGACGGTCAGCAGGTACCCATTTATGGCGGGGTACGTCTTATCGGACGTATGAAGACCTGGGATGTGGGGCTTATGGACATGCAGACCAAAGGACTTGATACGCTACCCTCCGAGAATTTTGGCGTTTTGCGCGTACGAAGAAGGGTATTTAATAAGAACAGCTATGTTGGCGGCATGTTGACGAGCCGGATGGATACCAAAGGAAACCACAATCTTGCCTACGGTTTGGACGGACTGATCCGATTATTCGAGGATGACTATCTCACGGTGCAATGGGCACAGACTTTTGATAACCTCTCTGAAAGCGGTGCTGCACAAAACTTTAAAAGTGGCCGACTGGCAGTTGATTTGAACCGTAGGAGACGCAGGGGCTTTGGATATAATGTAGGGGCCATTTTATCGGGGGCGAATTATAATCCCGGCGTAGGTTTCGTAGACCGCAGCGATTTTAAATTCGGTACGGCATCCCTCTCGCAAACCTGGCTGAAGGCCCAGGGGCCTTTCATCTGGAACAAAATTGAAATGCTGGGGAATGCGTATATCAGTAATACGTCACACGAACTAGTATCTTCGGAACTAGGACCGGAATGGTCGTTCTCGACGAGAAACCTAGACGGCGGTGGAATTTCGGTCAAGCGGGTATATGAGAACTTATTGGAGGCATTCGTACTTTCCGATGAAGTGAACATTCCCATTGGCGAATATCACTTCTACCGGTATACCGGGTCTTATAACATGTCGGTTGATAGAACTATACGAACCAATATAAGTTTGGAAACAGGGCCATTTTATTATGGGTGGCTAAATAGCGCGTCCATTATCCCCTCCTGGTACTTGTCGAAATACATACAATTAAATTTACAGTATTCCTATAACCGGGCACGATTTGCAGACCGGAATGAAGTATTTGTTGCCCATATCCCAAGATTAAGCATTGGTACCGCCTTGAATCGGGAGTTTTCAACCAACGCCCTGATTCAATACAATAGTGCGGCAGACCTTTTTTCTGCCAACGTACGCTTTCGATATAATTTCCGGGAAGGTCAGGATCTTTGGGTAGTGTTCAATACGGGCCTTCATACCAACCGATTGGCATACTCCCCAAATCTACCCGCGGTAGATACCCAGTCTATATTGGTAAAATATATTCATACAATCATTTTTTAAGACTGTGTA
>JALHST010000076.1 GCA_022865355.1 Maribacter sp.
ATCACAAGATATGATCACTGGCTTCCCTTCCGAGACCGAAGCAGATCACAGGGACACCCTTTCATTGATGCAATATGTGAAATACGATTATGGCTTTATGTTCGCCTATTCCGAAAGACCAGGTACCCTAGCGGCCCGAAAAATGAATGACGATATAGCCCAGGAAATCAAGCAGCGAAGATTGGCCGAAATCATTGCCTTACAGCGGAAACATTGTCAAGAGCGTACCGAACAGCATCTAGGAAAAGTTCAAGAGGTACTTATTGAGGGGATATCCAAAAAATCAGACGCTCATTTTATGGGTCGCAATTCGCAGAACACAGTGGCGGTTTTCCCCAAGGAAAATTATAAAGTGGGCGATTTCGTAATGGTTCAAATGGATCGCTGTACCTCGGCCACCTTAATCGGTCAGGCCGTTGGGTATAGTAAAAATAATGCATAAGTAAATGGAATCAATTCAGGCTATAAAACAGCGATTTGAGATTATTGGCAATGATCCCAAACTAAATCGCGCCATTGAAAAAGCGATTCAAGTGGCTCCGACCGACATATCGGTTTTGGTCACTGGTGAAAGCGGTGTTGGCAAAGAGGCCATACCAAAGATTATTCATTCTCTTTCCCATAGAAAACATGCAAAATATATTGCGGTGAACTGTGGCGCAATCCCGGAAGGAACGATCGATAGCGAACTTTTCGGACATGAAAAAGGGTCCTTTACCGGAGCTACCCAGACCCGAAGTGGTTATTTTGAGGTGGCCGATGGTGGGACCATTTTTTTGGATGAGGTTGGCGAACTACCCCTTACTACCCAAGTGCGATTACTTCGCATCCTTGAAAATGGCGAATTTTTAAAGGTAGGCTCCTCCCAGGTTCAAAAAACGAATGTGCGTATCGTTGCGGCAACCAATATCAATATGTTCGACGCCATTAAAAAGGAAAAATTCCGGGAAGATCTGTACTATAGGCTCAGCACAGTTGAAATTCAAATTCCACCCCTGCGGGAGCGAAAAGAGGACATCCATCTTTTATTCCGAAAATTTGCCTCCGACTTTAGTCAGAAATATAAAATGCCGACAATTCGTTTGGACGATGACGCCATTCATTTGTTACTAAAATATCGTTGGCCGGGCAACATTCGGCAACTTCGAAATATCGCCGAGCAAATATCGGTGCTTGAGGAAGAAAGAGACATCAAACTTAATACATTGAGTGGGTATCTTCCCGATGCGAACAGTTCAAACTTACCTGCGGTAATAGAATCACAAAGAAGGGAGAGTAACTTCAGCAACGAACGGGAAATTTTATACAAAGTGCTTTTTGATATGAAGGGAGATCTGAACGATTTAAAAAAATTGACGCTCGAACTTCTAAAAAACAAGGACACACAAAAAGTACAACAGGATAATGAATCCTTGATCCGGAAAATTTATGGTGCGAACGGACAGGATGAGGATGAGGATGAGGATGTTACCGAAGCTGACGCACATAGGGTATTGCGCTTGCCGACAATCCCAACAGAAAAGCCGGTCCATGCTAGTCCACAAGAGGATAAATACCATTTTGCCGAAGAAATCGAAGAGGAAGAAACCCTATCTTTACATGAGAAAGAAATTGAATTGATAAAAAAATCATTGGAAAGAAACCGTGGAAAAAGAAAGGCCGCAGCAGCAGAATTGGGCATTTCAGAACGTACCCTCTATAGAAAGATAAAACAATTTGATCTGTGATGTTCGGTATTAGGTGTTAGGTGATTGGTGTTAAAATATTTTAGGGCTTTTGAAAAAATTAATAATAATTGCGCTTTTGTTCCTCATCGCAGTCACACTGTATGGTTGCGGGATCTATAATTTTACCGGGGGCAACGTCGGAACGGCCAAAACGTTTCGGGTCGATTATTTTCAAAACTATGCCACCCAAAGTCCGGGGTCGGTCTTCGAACCGGGCATGGACCGTGATTTTACCCAGGCCTTGCAAGAACGAATTTTAAATCAGTCGAGTTTGGATTTGGTGAATTCAGGCGGTGATCTAGTGTATGAAGGCGAAATTATCGAATACCGAATATCGCCCATGAGTGCTACGGCCCAACAAACAGCGGCCCAGAACAGGTTATCTATTGCAGTTAAAGTGCGATTTTATAATAATACCAAGGAAGATGCCGATTTTGACCAACGCTTCTCCTTCTTTTTTGATTACCCGGCAGCCACGCAACTTTCGTCGGTCAAAGACGAAGCCCATCAAGTGATCTTTGAACGCATTACGCAAGATATATTCAATGCGTCATTGGCCGATTGGTAGTCTGTATTTAGTATTTGATATTTGGAATTTGGACCCGATAGCTATCGGGGTGGAATTTGGGATTATAGGATTTAGTGGAATAGCATGAACGTAAAAGACTTTACATATCTTCTCAGACATCCCGAGGAAGTAGTTCGGGCGGAGCAGACCAATGAATTGGAGGATATTATTAAGGAATACCCCTATTTTCAGGCGGCCAGGGTGTTACATCTTAAGGGACTTAAAAACAATAATAGTTTCAAATATAACAAGGCCCTTAAAGTGACCGCTGCCTATACGGCCGACAGGGAGGTCTTGTTCGATTTCATAACCTCCGATGATTTTTTAAAGGATGCGAATGGCGAGACCTTTTTAGACACTTCAATATCCATACCTGACAGGGAAAAATTTGTTAAGCTTGTGCCGGAAAAAATCAAGGAGCCCCCTAGATTGATCGAAGAGTCAGAAGACCGGCCATTGCCGCAATCAACACAGGATGCTGACCAGATATTAGATCCACAGCTTTTTGAGTCCAAGAATCTTTCACCAGTTGCTACCGCACCCCTGGCTAAAAATGATGGAGATCCTAAACTTGTCATCGGGGAGCCTCTTCAGTTTACAAAGGACGAAAAGTATTCGTTTGGGGAATGGCTACAGTTGACATCGATGAAGGCCATTGAAAGAAATCCGGAAGATCGATCAGACAATCGGAAAAATTCACCTGCCACGGCTCAAAATTCTATTAAAAATGATACCCTAAAAAGGAAAAAGTTTGAACGCATAGACAAGTTTTTGAGCGAAAATCCTAAGATAGATCCCGACGCCAAATCAACGGGAGCGGTGAACATTAATGAATCGTTGACTCTTGACAAAAATGAGTTGATGACCGAGACCTTGGCCAAGGTGTATTTAGAGCAAAAAAAGTACAAAAAAGCGATTCAAGCCTACAAAATTTTAAGTTTGAAATATCCGGAAAAAAGTGGTTTCTTTGCAGACCGAATTAAAGCGGTAGAGAAAATTCAAAAAGATAATTCAGAAGGGTAATGAGCACATTTTCCATTTTCTTGATTCTTATTATAATAGTTTGTTTTTTATTGGTATTGGTTATCATGGTTCAAAACCCAAAAGGGGGCGGATTGTCATCTTCCTTCGGCGGCGGCGGGACACAAATAATTGGCGGTGTTAAAAAAACCGGTGACTTTTTGGACAAAAGTACATGGACGCTTGCCATTTTGTTGGTAGTTCTCATTTTGACATCAAACATTGCCCTTAAAGGCAATTTTGGCAATAGTGATTCGAAATTGCTTCAAGGTGACGACATTGAGACCACGGTTCCCGAAACAGTTCCTGAGACCATTCCGGAAGCCCCTGCACCTGCCAACAACCAAGGTAGCCCGACCGACAGCCTTTAGATACCGTATAAAAAGTTAGATAATGCCAGCAAAAATGACAAGCTGGCATTTTTATTTTAACAAAATGTCAGTTTCTGAGCTATGGCACAATTTGTGTCACTCCAAACAACAAATAAATCAATTTAAAAATTCAATAATATGGCTAAAGTAAGCATTAAACCATTGGCAGACAGAGTTCTCATAGAGCCTATGGCTGCCGAGACCAAGACAGCGTCGGGAATTTATATTCCGGATACGGCAAAGGAAAAACCTCAAAAAGGAAAAGTGGTGGCCGTTGGTCCTGGAACCAAAGATGATAAAGTAACCGTAAAAGTAGGGGATACTGTTCTATATGGCAAATATGCGGGCACCGAGTTAAAATTCAGCGGCGTTGATTACCTCATGATGCGCGAAAGTGACATTTTAGCTATTATATAAATGTAGGGTCAAGCCCGTTAAGAAGGTATTACTCCAAAAAATAAAATTAATTAATCAAGTTCCCGTATTCGGGGGAACATTATAAAAATACAATTGAATTATGGCAAAAGATATAAAATTTGATATTGATGCTCGGGACGGTCTCAAAAGAGGTGTAGACGCCCTGGCAAATGCGGTAAAAGTTACTTTGGGGCCCAAAGGGCGCAATGTAATCATTAGCAAGTCGTTTGGAGCGCCTCAAGTAACCAAGGATGGCGTTACCGTGGCCAAAGAAATCGAGTTGGCAGATCCCTTAGAAAATATGGGTGCACAAATGGTGAAGGAAGTTGCTTCAAAGACCAACGATTTGGCTGGGGATGGAACCACTACTGCTACCGTGCTTGCCCAAGCAATCGTTAAAGAAGGCTTAAAGAACGTAGCTGCAGGTGCCAACCCAATGGATTTAAAAAGAGGTATTGACAAAGCGGTGGAAGCCATAGTCGCCGATTTGGCCAAACAGTCGAGAAAAATTGGGGATTCCTCCGAAAAAATTAAGCAAGTGGCCTCTATTTCCTCTAACAACGATGAAACCATCGGGGAACTTATAGCGCAGGCTTTTGGGAAAGTAGGCAAAGAAGGCGTAATAACCGTAGAAGAAGCCAAAGGAACCGACACGTATGTAGACGTTGTTGAAGGTATGCAATTTGACAGAGGGTATCTTTCACCCTATTTTGTCACGGACTCGGAGAAGATGACGGCCGATTTGGAAAATCCCTATATTCTTTTATACGACAAGAAAATCTCTTCAATGAAGGATTTGCTTCCCATACTGGAACCAGTGGCCCAATCGGGAAAGCCCTTATTGATCATCGCGGAAGATGTTGATGGGGAGGCATTGGCTACTTTGGTGGTAAACAAATTAAGGGGTTCCTTGAAAATTGCGGCCGTTAAGGCACCTGGCTTTGGTGACAGAAGGAAGGCCATGTTGGAAGACATCGCCATCTTGACCAAAGGCGCCGTAATAGCTGAAGAAAGGGGATTTTCATTGGAAAATGCAACCTTGGATATGTTAGGGTCCTGTGAAAAAGTGTCGATCGATAAAGACAATACGACCATTGTAAATGGTGGCGGTGCCGCAAAGGACATTAAGGCCCGTGTCAATCAGATCAAATCACAGATCGAGACTACAACCTCTGATTATGATAAAGAAAAATTGCAGGAACGTTTGGCCAAATTAGCCGGAGGAGTGGCCGTACTGTATGTAGGTGCTGCTTCGGAAGTTGAAATGAAGGAAAAGAAAGATCGCGTTGACGATGCCTTACACTCAACTAGGGCAGCCGTTGAAGAAGGAATCGTCGCTGGGGGTGGTGTAGCTTTGTTAAGGGCAAAAGCCGTGCTTTCAAAAGTTAAGGTCGAAAATGCAGATGAGGAAACCGGCTTGCAGATCGTGGCCAGGGCCATCGAATCTCCTCTAAGGACGATTGTGAGTAACGCCGGTGGAGAAGGTTCGGTAGTAGTTGCCAAAATATTGGACGGAAAAGGAGATTTTGGCTATGATGCCAAATTAGAAAAATACGTCGATATGTTTAAAGCGGGTATCATCGATCCCAAAAAGGTAACACGTATCGCCTTGGAAAATGCCGCTTCGGTAGCCGGAATGATTTTGACCACCGAATGTGCCTTGACCGATATCAAGGAAGAAGCTCCCGCGGGCGGCGGACATGCCCATGGAGGTGGTATGCCCGGAATGATGTAGTAAATGACCTGTTACTAGCATAATCGGAAAAAGGTATTCCGTGCATAGCGTAATTCAAACCGTCCCGACTTCACAGTCGGGACGGTTTTGATTTAAGAAATTCCTGTTTGAAGTAACGGGTTTTCCTGAATACATATAGGACGCTACTACCGAATCCCCATTTTTATTGAATGCAAACTACTTGGGTGTATTAGGGAAGTTATGGAGTTAATTGATTTGTATGCATAAATCGACCGCATCAAAGTCCTGTAACCGCGGTTATTAAGCCATGGCGACCCAGTGATCCCCGAAATTTTATGGAACTATGAATTGTACTTCGATAAAACCAAAGACCATTCACCAAATGGAAAATGGTCCAGTTTTTTAATACTATGATACCTACTAGTAATCCTAAAAAGCTTACTTCTTTTTTGCAGCCGCTTTTTTTGTTGGAGCCTTTTTGGCTGCTGTCTTGGGAGCTGCTTTTTTCGCAGGAGCTTTCTTGGCCGGAGCTTTCTTGGCAGGAGCCTTCTTCGCAGTAGCTTTTTTCGCTGGCGCCTTTTTTGCCGGAGCTTTCTTGGCAGGAGCCTTCTTTGCAGGAGCTTTCTTTGCAGGAGCTTTCTTTGCAGGAGCTTTCTTTG
>JALHST010000077.1 GCA_022865355.1 Maribacter sp.
ATATGGCCCAAGCCCCCATGAAAAAAAGAATAGGTAACCAAAGACCAGGGCTGTCCAATAAATTCTACAAAGTTTTTGGGCAACTGAAACCATTGGTCAATAATCGATTTTGGCCATCCAAAAAGAAAGGGTACCATGGCATTAATGATAAATATAGCCACATTAACGGCAATGAGCTTCTCTGAGATGCTCAACCGCGCAAATTGATATTTTAGACCGCCATTTGACATTAATCCCAACGCCTATTATTATAATTATTTCTTTTCCAATACCACATGATAACAAATCCAATAAAAGCACCCCCAACATGGGCCATATAGGCCGTATTGCCAGGACTAAAAAATGATTGACCCGATATTGCCGAAATAACATCGAGCAGAATGATCCCAGGAATAAAATATTTAGCTTTAATGGGTATCGGTAAAAATATTAACATGAGACGAGCCTCAGGATTCATCATCCCAAAGGCTGCCAAAACACCCATGATGCATCCTGAAGCCCCGACCATGGAAGCATTGTATATCGGATATATTTCTTTCAAATGCTGGAGTTGACCACCGTTCAAACCGCCTATCGATTGATTGGATGTCAACATTTGTATGATTTGGCCCTGGTTTAATCCTGAATCGATCAAATCGGTATACGCCGGCAAATAATTGAAATAATAAAAGCCGAGTTGAAAAAGAACGGCACCCAAGCCTGCCGAAAAATATAAGAATAGGAAACGGTTCTTGCCTAAACTTTGTTCAACGGGTGATCCGAACATCCAAAGGGCGAACATATTGAATGCAATATGCATGAATCCGCCATGCATAAACATGTGCGTAACGATTTGCCAAACCCTGAAATTCTCATTTTTAGGAAAATACAGGGCAAACCAGGTCATCATTTGCGGTTCATATAAAAAAGTGGCGATAAAAAACAAGCCATTTATTATCAGTAAGTGTTTGACGGCCTCGGTTATCCTAATCATCTAAATAAATTTTTTATCGATGTCGTTTTCGGTGATGGTAATGAATATTGGTTTGTTAAACGGACTGACCCTTGATTCCTTGCAAGCGAACAAATCATTAACAAGGCTCATTTGCGAGGATCTATCCAATACTTCCCCGGTCTTCACGGCTAACATTTTAGAAAGGGTTTTTGAAATAATATCGGTTTGTGAAAAACTATCCCCTTCAATCTCCATTTGATAATCAGATAGCAATTGATCTAATACCATCTCTACTTCGCTCTCGGCCATCAAGACAGGCACTCCCATTACCTGCACCATTTCGTCAAGAATAGCACCAAAAACGAAACCCATGGTGACAAGGCTCTCTTTAATCTCGTTTAAAAGCTTCATATCAGACTTTGAGTAAGTAAGTGACAAAGGAAATAATAATTGTTGGCTTACGGTGTCCTTAACAGTACCATTTCTTAACAATTTTTCATACAAGACCCGTTGGTGCGCCCTACTCTGATCAATGACCACCATGCCTGATTTTATTGTGGTAACGATATATTTACGTCGCAATTGGAAAGTAGTTGCTCCTGATTCGATATCATTCGTTTGTCCTTCGAAAATTGAACCGGTAATAACATCTGACTCATAGCGCTCACTGCTAGACCCTTCATCCTTGTTCAAATTGGATCTCAACCCGGTATATAGGCTCTCCCAATTCGACTGGGCCTCTTTTCGAAAATTGGACCCGTACCCGGTGGTGGCTTTTTCTTGTATGAACGGATTAAATCCCCTATCGACCGATACATTGGGCACAACCGCATCTTTATCCCGATAGGCGTACGGCGTTTCGAGATTTTGATCATGTTCAAAATCAAGTACCGGGGCCACGTTAAATTGGCCCAGACTATGTTTTATAGTAGAACGAATTATGGCGTATAGGGTATGCTCATCATCAAATTTCACTTCGGTCTTTGTCGGATGTATATTAATATCTATCGATGCAGGGTCTACCTCTAAATATAGAAAATAGCCTGGATAGGCATCAGGACGTATTAGTCCTTCAAAGGCGGAAACAATCGCGTGATGTAAATACGGACTTTTAATAAATCGATTGTTTACAAAGAAAAACTGCTCGCCCCTACTTTTTTTGGCAAACTCTGGTTTGGTGATGAATCCCGATATTTTTACAAGGGGCGTTTGTTCGTTCACTGGAACCAGTTTCTGATTGGTCTTCGCACCAAAAACATGGACGATTCGCTGTCGGTAGTTCGTCCCGGTCAAGTGAAACAATTCGCTGCCATTATTATAAAAATGAAAGGAGATGGCCGGGTGTGCCAATACGACCCTATGAAATTCATCTATAATATGCCGTAATTCTACATGGTTCGATTTGAGAAAATTGCGCCGTGCCGGTATATTGAAAAATAGATTTTTTACGGCGATGGAGGTTCCCTTCGCGGTGACAATGACCTCTTGGAAGATGATTTTACTGCCCTCTATTTTTATATGGGACCCAATATCGCGATTTTCAGGTTTGGTCTGCATCTCAACATGGGCGATAGCCGCAATGGAGGCCAGGGCCTCCCCACGAAAACCTTTGGTATTGAGTTTAAATAGGTCTTCGGCCTTCTGGATTTTTGAAGTGGCATGACGTTCAAAACTCAATCTTGCGTCGGTTTCGCTCATGCCGATACCATCGTCAATGACCTGGATCAAACTTTTACCGCCATCCTTAATACTAAGTTTTATAGTCGTACTGTCGGCATCAATGGCATTTTCGAGCAATTCCTTTACCACGGAGGCCGGCCGCTGTACCACCTCGCCTGCTGCAATCTGATTGGCAACATGATCTGGCAAAAGTTTAATGATATCTGCCATTATTTTTGGTAGAAGATAGATAGATCGAAATCTATAATATATAAAAAAACGAGGATAAGAACGGTCAGAATTATTAACATGCGTATTTTCAAATTACGATCGCCCTTTCTCTTTAGGTCGCCCATGGCATTTTGGAACTTGCCTTTGAGGCCTCTTGGAGCATCTACGGTACTTCGAAACTTATCGAATTTATGCTCGAACCTATAAGGGCTACCTTCCCCCTTATTTTCATAATACCTAGGAGCATAATCGAATTTTTTGTTCTTATTAAAACGTGTAAATTTTTGTAAAATACCCATTAAGCCAAAGTTACTTAAATTCAAAAAATATGCCGTATACGCTTTGCGAAAATTTGTTAACATCATTCTCGACCCTCATGATACGGAAAATTTGGGAATCGGCCGTTAATGCTGAAAAAATGAAAGTAAGATTGCGCACGTTTCGGAGTACAACGACCCTTTTACCAAGGCAACCATAATTTTAGTGATTTAAAGTAAAATCAATTGCCTACTAAAGCCATCTTAATCGCGGCAATGGCCGCTTCAGTACCTTTGTTGCCATGTTTGCCGCCACTGCGGTCTGTTGCCTGCTGCAGGGTATTATCGGTAAGAACACAAAAAATTATGGGCACGGTCATTTGCAGGTTAAGGTCCATAATGCCCTTGGCGGTGGCATTGCATACAAAATCGAAATGCTTCGTTTCACCTTGAATAATGCTCCCAATGGCAATTACGGCATCGACCTTCTGGGTCATTATCATTTTTTTACAAGCAAACGCAAGTTCAAAACTTCCAGGGACATTCCAGCGAAGAATATGACTTTTTTGAGCACCACAATCAACTAGGGCTTCGAAGGCACCCTTGAAGAGTGCTTCGGTAATCATAGGGTTCCATTCAGAAACTACCAACCCAAATCGAAGCGGGCCCGCATTGGGAACGGTGTCTTTATTGTAGGCAGATAAGTTTTTGTTACTAGTGGCCATCAATTTGAACTTCTGGCCATACCAATAAAGGCATCAATAGACCTCGCTTCGTCGGAAGCGGAATATTCGTCTTTTATGCGTTGAAAATATTGAAGGGCCTTCTCTTTCTGTTTTAATTTAAGCGCTGTCAATCCCGCCTTATGCAAAAACTTAGGAGTGGTATATTGGTTCTTGCTCAAGTTGAGCGCTTTTTCATAATAGCCCAAGGCGTCTTCTGGTTGGCCCAACTGCATAAAGGCATCACCGATACCTCCCTTGGCCAGCGGACCAAGAATGGCATCATCAGATGAAAAATCTTCGAGATGGTCAATGGCCTCCTGGTATTTTTGCATGTTCAAATACGCCATGCCGGCCGAATAATTGGCCAAGTTGGAAGCCTTAGTTCCACTATATTCGTTGATTATATCCAAAAAACCGTATTTGCCATCGGCGCCATCAAGTGCGATCATAAAAAGTGAATCTTTCGCGGTGCCATTATTCAAAGCCTGCTCAAAATAACGCTGCGGATAAAGGAGCTCGTTGGTGGCATCTGCCTCCTTAGGTTTTTGGACAAATTGGTTATAGGCCAAATAACCAAGTACACCTACTGCGATTACCCCGATAACTCCCAAAATATAGTTTTGGTTTTTCGCAACCCATTCTTCGGTTCGGGAAGCACTTTGATCCAAAGTGCTGAATACCTCGGCGGTAGTACTTTCATGCACATCGAATTTTTTCCCTTCTTCCTTATTTTTTGGTTTAGATCCCCGCTTTTTATATGTAGCCATAGCTAATTTTATTAATCGCGCAAAAATAAAGTTTTTATTGAAATCGTAAGGGGTATTTATTCGTTATTTTTCGATATTTTGCAGCTTCCGTAAAGGCCTCAAAAGAAACACTACTGCATTTGCAATGTTTTTGAAAAAATTATCCCTTATTAATTACAAAAATTTTAGTTCCTTGACCCTGGAGTTCGATTCAAAAATAAATTGTTTCGTTGGGGCCAATGGCATTGGAAAAACCAATATTTTGGATGCCATATATCATCTCGCTTTCGGCAAAAGTTATTTCAATCCGGTCGCTACCCAAAACATAAAGCATAATGAGGATTTTTTTGTGATCGATGGAGAATTCACAAAAAACAAGCGGGAAGAAAAAATTGTATGCAGCCTTAAAAAAGGACTCCAAAAAGTCATAAAACGCAATGGAAAGACTTATGAGCGATTGTCCGACCATATCGGGCTACTGCCATTGGTTATCATTTCGCCGGCCGACAGGGACCTTATTATTGAAGGTAGCGATACAAGAAGAAAATTTATTGACGGGGTCATCTCCCAATCCGATAAAGACTATCTCCAGACCCTTATAAAGTATAATAAAGTGTTGATGCAACGCAATTCGCTTTTAAAATATTTTGCCGTTAACCATACTTTCGATTCCGGGACCCTTTCGGTCTACAACGACCAATTGCATATGTATGGCACCGCCATTTATGAGAAGCGGAAGGCATTTATTCGGCCTTTTATCCAAATTTTTAAGGAACAATATGCCATTATATCGGGCGGGAATGAACTCGTTACCCTTTCCTACGAAACAACGCTTTCGAACGGCAGCCTCATTGCACTCTTGGAAAGTTCAATTGACAAGGATAGGGCGGTTCATTATACCAGTGTTGGGATACACAAGGATGATCTCGTTTTTGAAATTGAAGGGCATCCTATAAAAAAATTCGGGAGTCAAGGTCAACAAAAGTCTTTCTTGATAGCCCTGAAATTGGCACAGTTTCATTTTATAAAAAAATTGGCCAAAACCATACCTATTTTATTGTTGGATGATATTTTTGATAAGTTGGATGAAGACCGGGTAGGTCACTTGATTGCCTTAGTGAACGATGAAAATTTTGGTCAGATATTTATTAGCGACACACATGCGGATCGTACCGAAAATGTGGTAAAAAAAATACACCAATCGTATAAAATCTTTAAATTATAATATGCGGGTTACCATTATAATAGGATGTATCTTGCTGTTTGCAGGATGTAATACCAAGGTAACAGAGGAAGAACTCCCCTTATTGAATGGGTATTGGGAAATTGCAAGGGTCAATTTCCCAGATGGCAGTCTAAAGGAATACAACGTCAATAGTAGTATTGATTACATACATCTTGATGGTAGGAAGGGATATCGAAAAAAAGTGCAACCAAAATTCGATGGAACCTTCGTGACCTCAAATGATGCCGAGATGTTTGTCATTGGGAAAAAAAATGAGATGTATCAAGTAACTTATTCGACAGGGTTCAGTACTTGGAAAGAAGATATCATTTCCCTTTCGGCGTCCAAGTTTTCGGTAAAAAATGAAGAGGGAATCACCTATACCTATAAAAGATTCAAAGCGATCAATGTTCAAAAATAATGGCGAAAAGAAAAAATTCCTCGATTCCGCTCAGTGATGCCCTAAATGAATTTATTAAGGTAAATAAACTCGAGAAGGGCATTGATAAGGTCAGCGCCCGCGAAGCCTGGGCAAATCTTATGGGAAATGGGGTAAATAATTACACGACCGCCCTTGAATTCAGAAATGATACGCTATTCGTTTCACTTTCCTCATCGGTATTACGGGAGGAATTAAGCCATGGTAAGTCAAAAATCATCGCTATGTTGAACGAGGAATTGGGCAAGGAGCTTATTAAAAAACTCGTGCTTCGGTGACCTAGCCCCCCTTTTTCAATGAACCTTCAAAGTTTTGGAAACTTGGTAGCCACTAAATAAATGAACTTGCCCAGCTTAGTAGATTTCCCTTCCTGAAAAATGAAAGGCGCCTTCAATAGCTGCATTTTCGTCACTATCGGAACCATGAACGGCATTTTCCCCAATATCCTTGGCGTACAATTTACGAATAGTCCCTGCTGCAGCTTCCGCAGGATTGGTCGCTCCTATGAGGGCGCGAAAATCCTCAACCGCATTGTCCTTTTCCAAAATGGCCGAAACAATAGGCCCACGGGTCATAAAATCTACCAATTCGCCAAAAAATGGACGTTCTTTATGGATGGCGTAAAACTCCTTTGCATCCCTTCTGCTTAATTGCGTATATTTCAAGGCAATGATTTTAAAACCAGCCGAAGTTATTTTTTCTAAAATGGCGCCAATATGTCCATTCTCCACGGCATCGGGCTTGATCATTGTAAAAGTTCTATTCGTTCTCATTTCTAAAATTTTGCGCAAAAATACGCTTTATTGAACAACGCGCAAGAAATTTTAGGTTCGTTGCCCCTCTTATTGCCTTTTGGTCAACAGTGAAATGTTTAATAATTCCAGACATTTCAGGTAACTTATATCTTCCAAGAGGGTTCAAGGCCATATTCGACTTTAATATTGTATCTTTGCACGCATGAATTTTGAGGATATTCAGGCTGTTAAAGAACTTCTTTCTACGCCGCAGAAAATTGTGATCGTACCCCATAAAAATCCAGATGGGGATGCTATTGGATCTGCTTTGGCATTATGGCACTATCTCAATAATCTAGGGCAAAATGCCTCCATTATTGTACCAAATGACTATCCTAAATTCTTAAAATGGATGCCTGGTAATGAGCACATATTTAATTATGAGCGGGAGAATGTACAAGCCAAGGGGCGAATCAGTGAAGCCACTATTATTTTTACACTTGATTTTAACCATTTGGGTCGAGTAGGCCAAATGCGAGCGGTTTTAGAAGAATCCGACGCTGCGTATATTATGATCGACCACCATCAAGATCCCTCAGATTACGCGCACTATTCCTATTCGGATGCTTCGATGAGCTCTACCTGCGAAATGGTATACAATTTTATTGAATATCTTGGTGATATTGATACGATAACTCCTGAAATTGCGAATTGTCTATATGTCGGTATTATGACAGATACGGGTTCGTTCAAATTTGCTTCTACAACGAGCCGAACACATCGTATTATTGCCCATCTTATTGACAAAGGGGCCGAAAACACTACGATTCACCATAAAATCTATGATACCAACACACCCAATCGATTGCATCTTTTAGGTTGTGCCTTGAAGAACATGGTTATTTTGCAAGAGTATAAAACGGCCTATATTACCTTGAGCCAGGAAGAGCTTGATACGTACGGATTTCAAAAGGGCGATACCGAAGGTTTCGTTAATTATGGCCTTACCCTAGAAGGTATTATATTTGCGGCAATCTTTATAGAAAATAAGGAAGAAGGAATTATAAAAATATCATTTCGGTCGGTCGGGGACTTTTCGGTGAATCAATTTGCCCGAAAGTATTTTCAAGGTGGTGGACATGACAACGCCTCAGGTGGCAAGAGTGAGCGATCCATGGCCGAAACGACGGCTTACTTCGAATCACTATTGCAAGATTATAAGGTAATTTTAGCTGTATGAAATATTGTTGGTATATTTTCTTTCTGATAGGGATAGCATCTTGTGCCCATCCAGAGCCACGTAGACCTGTCAAGGTAAAATCGGGTTCTTTTTTCGGCGGTGAAATAGAACGTAATAAGAAATTGCTGGCGTTGGAGGAGAAAATGATTCAGGATATCATTAAAAAAGATTCACTCCACCTGTATGAAAATAGCGGGAGTGGTACTTGGTATTACTATCAACATAAAATCGATTCAATTACCTATAAGCCGCAAACTGACGATCTTGTTACCCTAACCTACAATATCATGGGTTTGAACAATGACACTATCTACTCTCAGAACGATATTGGCATTGTCACCTACAAGGTCGATAAGCAGGAACTTTTTCAAGGCCTTCGTAATAGCATCAAATTGTTAAAGGAGAACGAGACCGCTACATTTCTATACCCTTCCTCATTGGCTTTTGGCTATCAAGGGGATAATGACCGCATCGGAGTAAATGTGCCCGTTAAATCAACGATAACCCTATTAAAAGTAGAAAAATACGGGGATAGCATACAGTGAAAATATGGCACTCAAATATAAAGCCATTGATTCGTCGATCGTGAAGGGCTTTCTAACAATGTGTAAACCTAAAATTAAATTTAAATACTAAAGAATGAAAAGAATATTTTTATCAATACTGATAGTGAGTGCGGCCTTGACCAGTTGCAAGTCTAGCCAGCATGCCGATTTGGGGGATGGTCTTTTTGCAGACATAAATACCACCAAAGGTGAAATCATTGTTAAACTGGAGGCAGAGAAAACCCCAGTAACGGTTGCCAATTTCGTATCGCTGGCCGAAGGCAAGAATCCGTTCGTAACTGACAGCCTGAAAGGAAAAAAATATTATGACGGTCTCATCTTTCATAGGGTCATGAAAGATTTCATGATACAAGGTGGTGATCCGACAGGTACCGGTAGAGGATATCCAGGCTATAAATTCAAGGACGAGTTTAACGATTCGTTAACCCACAATACACCAGGTATGCTTTCAATGGCGAACTCCGGGCCAAAATCAAATGGTAGCCAATTTTTTATTACCCAAAAAGAGACCCCATGGTTAAATGGTGTTCATGCCGTTTTTGGCAAGGTGGTCGAAGGTATGAACGTTGTTGACTCCATAGCCAATGTAAAAGTATCAAAAGACCCAATGACAAAAGATCGCCCCGAGGTCGACATAGTAATGAGTACCGTAAAAATCATTCGTAACGGCAAAGCCGCCAAAAAATTTGATGCGGTTAAAATTATGACAGAATATTTTGCGGAGGAACAGGCCAATGAGGCCAAAATGGCACAAATAAAATCAGACTTCGTGGCCGAGTTGAACAAGCAAAAGGCCCAGGCGGAGGAATTGCCCTCCGGGCTTCGCATCCTAAAAATAACTGAAGGAACAGGTGAAAAACCTAAATTGGGCCAAAAAGTGAACGTGTTTTATGCCGGTTATCTCCCTGATGGTAGCCTTTTCGATAGCAATTAGGAAGAAGTGGCCAAAAATTTTGGTAGGTTTGAAAAACGGAGAAAAGACATGGGGGGCTATGAAGCCACCCCTATGGATTACACCCCCGAATCGGCCTTGGTCGCCGGTTTTCGTGAAGGCTTGTTGACCATGCGGGTCGGCGATAAATATCGCTTGTTCATTCCGCCACATTTAGGATGGGGCCCACAAGGTTCCGGGCCTATTCCTCCGAATTCCGACACCATATTCGATGTAGAAATCACCGGAATCGCAGAATAACTCCGAGACCTACTAAAAACCTATAGGTGTTCGTTTGGCTGTAGATACTGAAGGTAACTAAAGTATTCGGCGTGTCTACGTCTCAGTCTGACGAACACTCAAGGATTGTTTATTTGCCCCAATTTTGTGATCTCATTTTTACCGTGGCAACAAGTATATCCTTTTGCGAAATTTGGCCTACCAAAACCCCATCTTCGACAATCGGAAAGCGCCTCCTTTTTTCTTGTAAAAACTTATTGGCAGCGTCAAAAATATTCATTTCGCCATCAATCGTTTCAACATTCCGAATCATATGTTGCTCGATTTTGTTGATTCCCATTGGCATATTATAGTAGCGACTATCACTGATATGCTTTATGCAATCGCCCTCAGATATTATCCCGACCAGTTCATTATTTTCATTGACGACCGGGCCGCCCGATATTTTATTTTTGATCAAGGCCTTTATCACGTCATCGATCGATTGTTCTGGTCTAAAAGTGATTAACTTTTTGGTCATAAAATCACGTACCCTAAATGGTATTTCCTTCGCAGGCTGTTTTTTCTGTGGTGCTTGAAAACTCTTTATTCCCATGGCGAGGTATTTAATTGATTTACTTAAAGTTACACATTTTTTGGATATAAAAATGTGTTTCAAATAAACTCAAAGTGGCTTGATCCGTTCCTTTTTTAAAATAAATGCCAATTTCTGCCTTGCTCGACCTAAAATGTAATGGTTATCCCCATGGTTTTGTATGCGCCTATTTGCCCGAAGTTGAAGTCGGTCTTCACGTTATTGGGCCTCAAATTGGCCTCGGTATCGCTAATTTTGTTTTTGATAATTCTTCGATTGGCCGCGGCCTTACCAACCGCGTATCCAATTAAAATGGCCAAAGGATAATCTGATATCCAATGAACTTGACTACTCATCATTTCGAAGGCCATGATGCCCATCAAGGTATATCCTACGGGCTTTATCCATTTTAGTTCCGGATAATTGGTCGCAATAACGGTTAAAGTAGCCATAAACGTCGCCAAATGTCCTGAGGGCATGGCATCGTAGTTCGAGGTATTCGTTTGATACTCCTTGAAACCAGGGAAAGGCCTCCATTGACCACCGGAATTCCCTGTTTCGGCGGCCTTAAACGGACTTTGTCTTCCGGTAATGTGCTTTATGGCCTGTGTAATAAGTCCCATGGAAAGCAATACTTCCACTAATTCACTCGATGTGTTCAGCGCCCTATAATCAGTACGAATGCTGCCCATTGCCAAAAAAGCCCCGCTTAAAAGCATAGTGGTTCCGCCATTGCCGATATAGTAGACCGCCGAATGAATATCGTTCGGAATGATCTTTAAAGGGCCTATTTTACTATATGAATGTCCTTTATCCCATCCAAATCCACTCCCAAAGTCGGTAGCGGCATCCGTCAGCTGCTGGTCGAACGGAATTAGAAGGGCGGTCGCACCAAGGGTCAACCCCGTCCATTTTAAATTGTCTCTTTGAACCGTAAACCTTCCGAAATCGGCAATGTCCTTCGGTATGTATCTGACCATATCGAATAACTTTGGCTTTTTATAGCTATAGGCCATCGTATCAGATATTGCATAGGTCTGGAGGGTCAACTTGACCTCTTGGGAGCGCAATAGGCTTGCCATCAAAATGGCTATACAGATCTGAATGTTTTTGACTCGTGCCATATGTAATCGATGTAAGGCGTTTTGTCAAATTCATTGATTCAGACATTTTTTAATGGATTCGGCCATTTTAGTGAAGACCTATCCTATAATTTCACTTCAATAATATAAATTACTATCCTAACGATAGCTATGGCAACCTGTTATTGCTCTATTTTGAGCCCACCGTGGGAATAAAGATAGTCGGCCACTTGGTAAAGCGAAATTGTGTTCCGCAAATAATCTTCATCCAATGGCAACGGACTTAAGCTGTTATCCGCAGAATTCCATTTATAAAAATTGGCCAATTTCTGGTCTCCCAAAACCATTACCTTATCGTCTTTTAGATACCCGAGTTTCCGGTAATTGCCTATAAGGGCCCTTTCATCGGCCGGCTTCATCCGTAGAATATCGACACCGAAAAGATTACTCGTATAGTCCCAATGCAACATCGAAAAAAGTGTTGGGAAAAGATCTATTTGAGAACACAGTTTATCCACATTACTGGATTCCTGCCCCGGCGCGTTGAAAATAAGCGCGGGAATATGGTAGTTCTGAACATCGAGTTCCCATTTGCCCGCACTGCTCGCACAATGGTCACTCATAATAACAAAAACCGTATTCTGATACCAGGGCTTGGAACGCGCATTTTTCAAGAATTCCCCGATAGCAAAATCGGTATATTTTATGGCCCCGTCCCGGCCGCTTCCCGAAGGAATATCAATCTTGCCTTCCGGATAGGTGTACGGCTTATGATTTGAAGTCGTCATTACAAAATCAAAGAAAGATGTTCCGTTTGCAAACGCCCTATCGGCTTCCTTCAGCACCTTGTTATAAATATCCTCATCGCAGACTCCCCAGGCATTTTCAAAAGTAACCTCGTCATCCTCTATATTAGTGCGTGTGGTCTTGATATTTTTATCCAATAAAAACCCGCGTCCCCTATCGATGATATTGAAGCCATTTCCACCAAAATACGTATTCATATTATCGAAATAGCCATCGCCCCCATAGAAAAAATTGCTCTCATAGCCTTTTCCTCTGAAAACTTCACCTATCGTAAAAAGACCCTGGTTGTTCTTTCGCTTTACTATACTTCTACCAGGGGTTGGTGGAATAGAGAGGGTAATGGCTTCCATACCCCGCACGGTACGTGTGCCCGTTGCATAAAGATTCGTAAAGAACACGCTTTTTTTGGCCAAGGAGTCTAAGGTTGGGGTAATATTTTGATCATACCCAAATGAATTGAGAAAACTGGCGCTTAGGCTTTCGATGCATATAAAGATTATGTTCGGTTTTTGTTCGACATGCGCACTATCGGCATTTTTTATGATACGCCATATTTCGTTTTTATCAGGGTGGAGTATCGAATCGCCTTGGGTGGTAAATTCACTTTTTATGCGCGCAAACGCCTCATTTTCCGGAATCGTCCTGTAAAATTCGGTATACGAGAGCTCATTGTTCCTAAACGCCGCAAAAAAGGAATAAATGCCAGCCTTTGAAAGTTCATTATTATATCGGTTCTTTGACCAATCGGCCTGATTGTTCGAGACAAAAAAAGCAAATATACCCGCTATGACAAGCCACGGAATGGTGGCGATCAGCCGCTGTTTGAAACGGGTTTCACTATTGAATTTGGCTTTAAAAATACCCAAACGATATACGAGATATATACTCAAACCCACCAAAGTCAGTAAGACCGAAAATAATATAGGTAAGGGGTATGACTCATTAATATTCTTAACTACCTCGTAGGTGTAGATCAGGTAATCAACCGCTATGAAATTATAGCGTCTCTGAAATTCGTCCCAAAAGGTGAATTCACCAAAAAAGGAAAAATAGATAATCAAGATCGCCAAAAAGAAACCTACCCAAGTGACGATCCTATCTGCTAAACTACCAAACCATTTTCTAGGGAAAACGACCAAATAGATCAAGTAAAACAACACAAAAAAAGATACCGTCCCTAGGTCAAAAAGAAATCCGGTTAAAAATATACGGGCAATGCTTACCAGTCCTTTGTCGACCTCCTTAAAGTCCCAAATAAACAAACTGAAACGAACAAGCGAAGAAAATCCTAAGAACAGCAGGACGAAGGCCTTTAATACAGCAAATCGAGATGGAAAAATTTTATGGATTAGCGACATGGAATATTTTTGGCAAAGTAACGAACTTGACGGGATTTTTTTAGTGTCGCATGTTAAGATCTTATAACCGATAATTGATTCCTATTAGATAATTTTTGTCCTGACCGGAATATGAAAGCGCAAAATGTTCCCGTTCATACGGGGTGGTAAACAAGTACGTACTGCCAATACCGACCAAGGCACCTGCTAGAACATCCCAACCATCGTGCCGGTCATGAATACCTTCCAATCTGCTGTATGCAACAAAACTGGCAACGGCATACGCCGGTATCCCATAATTCCACCCATATCGCCGCTGCAAAAAAGAAGCTCCCTGAAAGGCAAAAGAGGTGTGTCCAGAAGGGAAAGCATGAGCGTCTGTAGCTCCTTGCGGCCGATCTTTATTAATTGAATATTTTAGAATCTCGGTCACCGCAAAGTTGGTCGCCGCAGATTTTCCCAACTGCCAAAATCCCTTCATATCCTTTTTGGCCAAAACCGTAATCAATGAAACTGCGGTCGGGACAAATTGACCATAGTCCCCTACTTTCTCGACGCCTGTTTCTATTCTCATTTCTCTTGGGGAATCTTCGGCTTGGGCGATGACCCGAAGGCCTATAAAAAACAAGGATAAGACGATATAAAATTTCACTGATTGTACTTTTTATGTTATTTCAAAAACAGTATTCATCGAATAGTTTTAAAGTTGTATTAGACATAAACAGTACCCCTTTCAAATTCAAACATAAGTTATGAAAAATTTTTTTAGTCTTTATCCTCAGTAGCTCCTTTAAGTTCCTTCTTGACGATGGCGCCCTTCATATCGACGACCACTTCCATTTTGGTTTTTCCTTTTTCAATGGCAAATTCGTATACAGGGCCTTCCTCAGTTTCTGAAATTTCGGCTTCTTCTACTTTGTAAAGAGGAAACTCTTTCATCAACGAAGCATAAATATCAGCCGGAATTTCCTTTTTTGCCAGTTCATGTTCGGTTTCTTTCCACGTACCATCTTCTAAAAAGTTGGCCGAATATTCAACTCCGTTCATTTTAAATTCCGCTTCCCATTCGGTGTCAGACTCCTTGTCCCATTGGATGGACTTCGCCTTTGGAAATTTTTGAGTGAAGGCATCCATTACTTTTTGGGGCACTTCGCTTTTTAGGCCGAAGGCTATTAGACCACCGGATACAGCTATTAGCAATAACGTAGTAGTTATAATTTTTACATTTTTCATGATATTGTATTTTAAGATTATTAATATCCTAATTTAGATATAGGCATAAAATTAAGGTCCAAATCTAAAGAAGGCCTTAAGCAGATGTCCCATAGAGACTATTTAACAGCATTTTGTGAATGTCCCTTCCTAGCCGCCGAAACAAGGATACCCCGATCTATGTAATTAAACCGTTAGCACCCTAAAAGAAGGCACTAATTAATTTGGGGCGATATCCAATAGCGTAAAAGTTCCTTTTGCGATGGTAGGTCTGGGTCTCGGATTTTCAGCAGTAGGCTCGGGCCGGTCACCGTATTTTGCGGTAGGTAGATACAAATGATGTGTTTTTTTATTCACGCCAATGGTACGTGCCCCAATCTGTGTTTCAAGGGTCGTCAAAACGGTATAGCTATCATTGGCACCTTCTTGAACTACCGTCAATGTTCCCTCGCCATTCGAACTATACGCCCGCTTCAATTCTGGATCAAAGGCACAACCATCGGATCCCTTGCCAATATCAAGTACTGAAATTATTTCACCATTCAGTGCGTTCATGACGATCATTTTCTTATTACTGCATACCGAAAATAGCCGGTGATTACTATTGTCCAAGGCCAGGCCGCTAGGTTCTTCGCCCGGTGCCAAAGACCAGGTGTTTTCAAGCGTACTTTTTTTGGAATCGATTGCAACCACCAGGCTTTTGTCCTCGATGTTTACATACACCCTACCCTTACCATCACTTACCGAAAATTCGGGCTTCCCCGGTAAAGTAATGGTCGCTACCACTTGATCGGTTTTTGAATCGATGACGGTGGCATTTGATGAACCTCCATTATAGACAAATACTTTGCCTGAATAGGAATCATATAAGATAGCATCTGGATTTACGCCTTTGGTAGGAATTCTAGTGATGGTTTGAAGTGTTGAGAGTTCGATGACTACGACCGACGAATCCCTACCACAACTAATATAGGCCTTGTCAAGTTCTTGGCTCAGCGCAATGCCGTGCACCCCCGGCGTGTTTTCAATGCTACCAACCAATTTGCCAGTTTTACTGTCCAAAACTTGGGTCACCGTACCATGGGATACAAATAACCTATCGGTTTTTTCGTCAATCGTCAGATAATCCCAAAAACCATCGCCTGGCACTGAAAATCTGTTGATGATTTGATACGTATCCGAGCGAGCTTGTTGGCAACGAACGAACATAAAACCGTTTAATACAAGCATACAGGCAATAATAGTTTTTTTCATTTTTTTAGTTTTTAGTTCTTAAAATTTGCCCAAGAATTGTAATTGGCGGGCTTGGAAGGCGAATGGGCAAGCGCAATCGGATTGGCACTTAAAGCAACTATTAGGATCCCTAAAAAGGGTCAAACCATATTGGCCATAAAATAAATCCTAAGTCGTTCTTTGTATTTCCTATGGAAAGGAATTAAAAGTACTGCTCAATTCTAAAGACATTTTAAAGTGAAAAAGTAAGTCATTGAATTATAAAAATAGTGGTTAAAAAAGATAGTCGGAATGGCTGTACCGCTTAAATTACTGCACTCGTTCGGGTTGTTTGACAGCAAACGTAAAATAAACAATAACCAACAAGGTAAAGACTCCCGTAATCATAAAGGTCGCTGATGAACCCAGGCCATACCAAATGAGTCCTGCGACCGAACTTGCCAGAAGCGCACAAATACTCTGAAATGCCGTATAGGTCCCAATCGCGGTAGCCAGATTTTTTTTGTGGGTTATATTACTTATCCAGGCCTTCGAAATGCCTTCGGTAGCCGCGGCATACATACCATAGAGGGCAAAGAAGCCCGCAATTAAATAGGTGTTTGAACTCAAGGCCATGCCAAAATACACTGTTGCAAATAGGCATAAGCCAATCAAGAACATAGTGCGCAAACCTATTTTATCGGCTATGATTCCCACAGGAAATGCGAATAAGGCATAGACCAGGTTGTAAAAAATATAGATGCCAATGACCATGCTATCGTCCAGGCCCGCTTCTTTGGCTTTCAGTAATAAAAATATGTCCGAACTATTGAAAAGTGCAAATAGTAGGAGTCCGATGACGACTTTCCTATAATTTACGGGAGCATCTTTCCAATAACGGATAAATGAAAAGAAGGATGTTCTTTCTGCTGACCGTTTTTTTGTTGTGGTTTTCTCCTTGAGAAAAAAGGTGGCAACGATGGCGAGGACACCTGGAATAAATGCGAGGTAAAAAAGCGTCTTATAATCTTCTTTATAGAAGTAGAGATACAACAAGGCCAAGGATGGCCCCAAAACGGCCCCAAAGGTATCCAGAGCCCGATGAAAGCCAAAGATCCTTCCTTTGGTACTTGGTGTTGCCTCCTCCGAAAGCATGGCATCCCTAGCACCGGTGCGAACGCCTTTGCCCATACGGTCAACGGTTCTTGAAAAAAAGATCCAAATCGGAAAAATAAAAACGGCCATCATGGGCTTTGAAATGGCACTTAGGGAATACCCCAAACGTACGAAGGGCACCCTTCTGTTCATGGCATCCGAAAGTTTCCCGAAATACCCCTTGCTCAGTCCGGCAGTGGCTTCGGCAATACCTTCCAACAGGCCGATCAGGGCAACCGAAAACCCTATGGACTTTAGGTAAATCGGCATAATGGGATACAACATCTCACTGGCCGTGTCGGTAAACAGACTCACCAATGATAAGACCCAAACGATTTTTGAAATGTATTTCAGGATGATGGTATTAAGTTGTAGTCAATGAAAATCGATTCATTAACATTCATTCTTTAATCAATTTTAATATGGTAGGCAATACGATCAACAAAAGGGGTAGTGCAAAAACCAAACCTCCGATAACCGCAATTGCCAAGGGTTGGTGCAATTGTGCCCCGGCCCCAATGCCCAAGGCCAGAGGTGTGAGGGCCATAATGGCGGCAAATGCCGTCATTAGCTTCGGCCGTAAGCGTGCTGCAATCGAATATTCAATTTTTTCAATATGTGTTAAGGAGGCATCTCCTTCTTGGTATTGGCGATAAGTAAAAATCGAGTTTTCCCCAATGATACCCACGATCATGATAATCCCGGTATAACTCCCCACGTTCAAAGGGGTTCCTGTGAGGTACA
>JALHST010000078.1 GCA_022865355.1 Maribacter sp.
GCCAAGGAACGCGCCAAAAAAGCCAGCCTGCATAATAAGAAATTAAGGGACTGCCGCATTCATTTGGGCGACATGAAGAATGAGCGTAGTCTAGAGAGCACCCTTTTTATTACCGAAGGGGATTCTGCCTCGGGATCGATAACCAAGTCAAGGGATGTGAACACCCAGGCCGTTTTCAGTCTGAGGGGCAAGCCACTGAATTCGTATGGCATGTCAAAGAAGATCGTGTATGAGAACGAAGAATTCAACCTCTTACAGGCGGCCTTGAATATAGAGGAATCGATGGAAGACCTTCGTTATAATAATATCGTAATCGCCACGGACGCAGATGTCGATGGCATGCACATTCGTTTATTGTTGATTACCTTCTTCCTGCAGTTTTTCCCCGAACTTATCAAGGAGAACCATTTATATATACTTCAAACCCCTTTATTCCGGGTGCGCAATAAAAAGGAAACTTTTTATTGCTATAGCCACGAAGAAAAACTGGATGCCATCCAAAAACTAAGTGGCAAACCCGAAATTACACGTTTCAAAGGATTAGGAGAGATATCGCCCGATGAATTCAAACATTTTATCGGAGATGACATACGCCTGGAGCCTGTGATGTTGGATAAGGCCATGTCTATCGAAAGCCTTTTGGAATTTTACATGGGAAAGAACACCCCCGACCGACAGGAATTCATCATAAATAATCTTAAAGTAGAAGTTGACCTAGTGGGGGAAGAACAATTAGAAACCATATAATTACGAATCTGTCCTGAATGGAAGAGAACGACGAACAGAACGAAGCACAGAAAGATAATGGCCTGCCGGAAGCGGTAGGTTCCGATGATTCCCAAGATGCCCTGACCAGGGTATCCGGGATGTATAAGGATTGGTTTCTCGATTATGCTTCCTACGTTATTTTGGAAAGAGCGGTGCCCGCCATCGAGGATGGCTTTAAACCCGTACAGCGCCGGATCATGCATGCGCTTAAGGAACTTGATGATGGCCGGTACAATAAAGTAGCCAATGTTGTTGGCCACACGATGCAATACCATCCCCACGGGGATGCCAGTATCGGGGATGCCATGGTCCAAATCGGTCAAAAAGAGTTACTGATCGACACCCAAGGAAACTGGGGAAATATTTTAACGGGAGATGGCGCTGCGGCATCCCGATATATTGAGGCAAGATTGTCGAAATTTGCCCTTGAGGTAGTTTTTAGTCCAAAGATTACCGAATGGCAGATGTCATACGATGGCCGTAAAAAAGAACCGGTTAACCTTCCCGTAAAGTTTCCTTTGTTATTGGCACAAGGCGCTGAAGGTATTGCTGTGGGCCTATCCACAAAAATATTGCCCCATAATTTTATTGAACTTATCGACGCCTCCATAAAACATTTGAAAGGGCAACGCTTTAAACTATTTCCCGACTTTCCCACCGGGGGCATCATCGATATCAGCAATTATAATGACGGACTCCGAGGTGGTAAAATTCGGGTTCGAGCCAAGATTTCCCAATTAGATAAAAGTACCTTGGTCATCACCGAAATACCCTATGGTACAAACACCTCTTCATTGATTGATACGATCTTAAAGGCAAACGAAAAAGGGAAAATCAAAATAAAGAAAATAGAGGACAATACGGCCGCCGAAGTCGAAATTCTGGTACATCTGCCAGCCGGTATTTCACCTGATAAAACAATCGATGCCTTATATGCCTTTACCTCCTGCGAGTCGTCAATATCGCCCTTGGGATGTATTATCGAGGACAACAAGCCCTTGTTCATTGGGGTTACCGAAATGTTGGAACGATCTACCGATTATACGGTCGATTTGCTCAAGGCCGAACTGCAAATTCAACTATCAGAGCTTGAAGAACAATGGCATTATGCTTCTTTGGAGCGTATCTTTATCGAGAAAAGGATTTACCGGGATATAGAAGACGAAGAAACCTGGGAAGGAGTTCTTGCAGCCATTGACAAAGGCCTGGAACCACACACCAAAAACCTAAAAAGAGCTGTTACACAGGACGATATCGCTCGCTTGACCGAAATTCGAATCAAACGTATTTCAAAGTTCGATCTCGACAAGGCACAACAGAACTTGGACAATCTTGAGAGCAAGATTGCTGAAGTCAAAAATCACTTGGCTAATTTGATCCAATATGCTACCGATTATTTCAAAAACCTTAAAATTACCTATGGAAAGGGTAGGGAGCGCAAATCCGAAATTCGGATTTTCGATGAAATCGAAGCTACCAAGGTAGTCATTCGCAATACCAAACTTTTTGTGAATCGGGAAGAGGGTTTCGTCGGTACTTCGCTCAAGCGCGATGAATACATTACCGATTGTAGCGATATCGACGATATCATTGTATTTACCAAAGACGGTCAGATGATGGTTACCAAGGTAGATGCCAAAACCTTCGTGGGGAAGAACATTATACATGTTGCTGTGTTCAAGAAAAAAGACAAGCGCACCATTTATAATATGGTTTATAAAGATGGGAAAGGCGGTCCTAGCTATATCAAGCGTTTTAATGTGGCGGGCACTACGAGGGATAAAATGTACGACCTTACCAACGGGAAACCAGGTTCGGAAATTCTTTATTTTTCGGCCAATCCCAATGGGGAAGCCGAGGTGATAACCATTAATTTGCGGCAGGTTGGAAGCATCAAAAAATTAAAATGGGACCTTGATTTTGCCGATGTACTCATAAAGGGAAGGGCTTCCAAAGGCAATATCGTAACCAAGTATTCGGTGAAGCGGGTTGAATTGAAAGAAAAAGGGGTATCTACATTGAAGCCCCGTAAAATATGGTTCGACGAGGTAGTTCGTCGTCTGAATGTCGATGTTAGGGGAGAACTCTTAGGGGAATTCAAAGGCGATGATATGTTATTGGTCGTCACGCAAAAAGGATTTGCAAAAACGGTTGTCCCGAACCTCTCGTCACATTTTGATGACGACATGATCGTTTTGGAAAAATGGAATCCTCAAAAGCCGCTGTCGGCTATCTATTATGAAGGGGAAAAAGACAGATATTATGTAAAGCGGTTTTTGATCGAAAATGAAAATAAAGAGGATCTTTTTATTTCCGAACATCCCAAATCATTTTTAGAGTTGGTTTCCACCGATTGGCGACCTGTGGTCGAAATAGAATTCGCAAAACCGAGGGGAAAAGAATCTAAACCAAACCAAATTATTGATTTAGAGCAATTTATATCGATTAAAGGAATAAAAGCTTTAGGTAATCAGCTGACTTCTGAAAAGCTCAAAAACATCAATGTATTAAACCCGCTCCCCTATGAGGAGCCAAGCCCGTTAGAACCCAACGAAATCGAAGTAATAGATGAAGAAAACGTGAAGTCTACTCCGAAAGGGGCCGATAGCACAAATGATGATAAGCCTGCTTCCAAAGATGCATCTAGTAAAACCAATGACGAGGATTCTGAAGGACAAATCACATTGTTTTAGCCATTATCGATGCGATGTACTATAAATATTGCGCTGATCGCAAAATTCATAAAACAGAGGTTAGGTGCATAAGATCAAAGACCATACTTTAACTACACATTGGGAATTAATAGTATCCCAGAGTCTTATAATATTCATATCTTTAGAATTAATTTTTTTGTGATGGATTTTACCAACCCCTTGGTATATGGTGTGCCCTGTTTTATAGCCTTTATTTTATTAGAATTAACCTATAGCAAGACCCATGGCGACGATCATTTGTATGACTGGAAAGATTTATTTGCCAGTGGTTTTATGGGGGTCGGATCGGCAATCATCGGCCCTCTTTTCAAGGTAGTCTTTGCCATTGCACTTTTCACGTTTACTTTCGATTTCTTCAATCCCGAAATAGACGGCATCAGGACCAATTTATTGGGCTACAGGTCGTTCGGGTATGCATGGTGGGTGTTCTTGCTGTGCCAATTGGCAGATGATTTTACCTATTATTGGTTTCACCGTGCCAATCACGAAATACGTGTTTTGTGGGCGGCCCATATCGTGCACCATTCCTCGGACAATTTCAATTTAGGCACCGCCGTGCGAAACGGATGGTTCACGATTTTATATAAGCCACTTTTTTATATGTGGATGCCAGCACTGGGTTTTCCGCCCGAAGTCGTGATGGTCTGCTTGGGAATAGAGGCGCTTTGGCAGTTCCAATTGCATTCGGTCTATGTCCCCAAAATGGGTTTTATCGAAAGAATATTCAACACGCATACAATGCATCAGGTGCACCATGCCCAGAATGTAGAATATTTAGACAAAAACCATGGTGGCTTTTTGAATTTCTTCGATAAGATATTCGGGACTTGGAAAGAATTAGACGATGATATCGATGTCAAATATGGGGTAATCCATGCCCCAAACTCCTACAACCCCATGGTTATTTTAACCCATGAATTCAAGGATATTTGGAAGGATGTAAAAAAGTCGAATAAGTTGTCCCATAAATTGATGTACATTTTTGGCCCCCCGGGATGGAGCCATGATGGCAGCACCCTTACCGTTAAGCAACAGCAACGATTGTTCAACGAGCAAAAAATCAAAAATCCGGAGGTCGCTTTTAGTAGACCGAATTGATTTAAAAATCAATTCTTTGTTTTTGTGATCCACGCCTTATTATTCGGGAGCATTGCGATAAGCTTCAAGTGGCCAACCCATTACTTCTTTAATCACTGTCACTTGTACCCTATGAATGCATATGGTGCCAAATAGACCGGAATTCTGCCCTTGAACGGCAAAGCATCAATTTTCAATCCCAAGTCGATCCGGGTCTTGGTGGCGGGCTTTATCAGGGCGAATTGCCGGTCACGAATGATATTAACCGTCGATTTTTTGGGAGTTATGGTAATATCACTGCCGAGTTTTTCGATTTCGGAAATCAATACATTATAGATATCCAATTAGGCCTCCTTACCGCATACTGCGAGCTGATCAAGTCTACCGGTTTGGTAGCGGCATCTTTAGATAAATGGACGTTCGTGTTGGCGAAGCCATGTGTAACACTATAGTCATTTTTGAGAAATTTAACCGCTTCGTAATGCGCATCGAATTTCTTGGCTTGCAGAATGACTTTCCATTCGATTAATGATTTGCCCGTTTTTTCAGGTATTTTGTCAATCATCGACCGGAGCCTTTGTCCATGACTCGATTTTTAATTTATTCTGCCTCTCTTGAAATATTTACATTTTTCTTCATTTTCATATTCAGAAACTCGACCATTAAGGAGAAGGTAATAGCAAAATAAAGATAACCTTTGGGAATGGCTCCTATTTCTTGTCCAAAAATTTTGGTATGGCTTAGGTAGGCTGCTTCGGCGATCAACATGAATCCAATCAATATTAAGAAGGAAAGCGCCAACAATTGCATAGACGGGTGCTTGTTGATAAAGATCCTAATGGGATTAGCAAACACCATCATAATTAAGATTGAGATGACCACCGCAATAATCATTAGAATTAAAGCATCGCCGGGTTTATTCCCGATCCCATTGGTCATCCCAACAGCCGTTAATATTGAATCTATTGAAAAAATAAAATCAATAATGACTATTTGTATAATTGCCTTTGATAAAGTGGTAATGTTCTTGGCCTTAAGGCTGTCTTCATCGTGTTCGGGAAGTTCAACTTTTTCATGGATCTCAGACGTGCTTTTATACAAAAGAAAGAGGCCGCCAAAGAAAAGAATAATCGCTTGCCAACTTATCCCGGTATCCAGCCATGACCAATGAATATAATAGAAAGGGTTTTTGAGTCCAATAAGCAGTGAGACGGCAAATAATAGAATAATCCGCTGCACCATGGCCAATAGCAGCCCTAGGTTGGTGGCTCTTTGCTGGTCTTTTTGAGGGAGTTTATTTGCGGCGATCGATATAAATACGATATTATCAATACCTAGGACTATCTCCAAAAAAGTAAGGGTCAATAGCGCAACCCACGCATCTGGACTTGTGAAAATTTCAAACATAGTTTAGTTGATTATCATGGCGGTACCCTTTGATTTTTTGCTGTCTCCAATAACGTTGAATTCAAATGTATACGAATTATCGGTATTTGACAAGATCTTGATATGAATTGATTTTTCTTCCGATTTTGTTTTTGGGCGTAACTTTTTCACGACATATTCACAATCGTTGAGCCACCTAACAGAGGAAGTATCAATTTTTCCTTCAAAATCATCAATTTCAATACTGTCATTTCGAGTAAACGTTGTGGTTCTTTCAACACCATCAAGGATAGTTTTGAAAGAAAAACGTCCATTTTTGAAAGCCGCACAATCCCTTTGAGGTTGGTAGCATGAAACAATTAATAAACCGATCAATAGTATGGGAAGTCTGGTTCGCATTATCAAAAATAAAGCATTTAGAAGTATATGGAAACAACAAACAGCAATTATCCCGGTAGAATTTATTGAACCATACGTTCCTCGTAGGAACTAAAGCTCCCATCTTTATAGAAAATAATTATTTTTTCAATTTCACGCGCATCCTTTTCGACATCCACTGTATGTTTTTTCGAACCAGGAACATAGGATGAACTAGGGGAGTCCTTGGACGCCTCCTTGGAAGGAAAGGTTCCCTTGCCATTTAAAAACCAATAAAGATTTACTTCGGGAAAATTCTTGACAACTTTCAACACAAAGTCCAAACTGGGTTTGTTGCGCCCTAAGAGCAAATGTGAAATGCTCGATCGTTGCACATCGATCCGGTCGGCAAAAGCGGCCGCCGTCAAACCGTAATACTGCAAAACCTGCTCCAGTCGTTTTATGAAATCCTCTGAGTTTACCATTGTAAATATTGTATCGTGAATATAAATAATTATCGTTTAAGCGGCCATACGAATTACTCAATAATTCAATTTATAATTAAACATACTTTCAATATAAATGAATATAAAAAACTGATATACAACAATATATATACATAATACTATTATTCGAAACATACCGTATACAATTGTAGATTAATTACCAAAAATCGGAATAAAAAAATACACAAACGTAACCATTGATGTTTACAAATGTAATATATATTGATCGTATTTTTGCCGAAGGATTGCAATTGAATTAATGATGGTATCGCCAGAAATTTATAACAGGGTCTCAGAGAAGTCAATTAAGGGGCGGTACGTCGTACATGGGCAAATCGTCAAATTTCTAAAATCGGTCAGGGGTGATTTCAAGGTGGCAACGGTCGGGAAGTCAGTTGAGGAGAGAAGCATCGTATCGATCAAGATGGGCAACGGCTCTAAACGAATCTTAATGTGGTCGCAAATGCACGGCAATGAGTCGACTACCACGAAGGCAGTGTTAGACCTAGTCAACTTTCTTGCTAGTGGTATCGCCCCCAACCAAAAAATTCTTGAGGAATGCACAATTTGTATCCTGCCGATATTAAATCCGGATGGTGCGGAACGATATACACGTCAGAATGCGAAGCTTGTTGATTTAAATAGGGATGCCCAGACGAGATCACAACCAGAAAGCGAGGTATTGCGAAAAGTGTATGAAGAATTTGATCCTCATTTCTGCTTCAATCTACATGATCAACGCACCATTTTTAACGTTGGTACCACCCCAATGCCCGCCACACTTTCATTTTTGGCACCGGCACATGACGAGCAGCGCAGTATTTCCAAGACCAGGGGTATAAGTATGCAGTTGATCGTTGCCATAAACAAAATGCTGCAAAAAATTATCCCAGGTCAGATTGGGCGATATGACGATGCGTTTAACATCAATTGTGTCGGGGACACCTTTCAGAGCTTGAAAATACCCACAGTTCTTGTTGAAGCCGGTCATTTTCAGAATGATTACCAAAGGGAAGAAACGCGCGCATATGTATTTCAAGCATTGTATGCAGCTCTTTTTACCATTGCGAGCGATCGTATCGACAATTTTGATTATGAGGACTATTTTGTGATTCCTGAAAATGAAAAACGATTTTTTGATATCCTGATCAAGAGGGTCGATATTGTGAAAGCCACCTTAAAGTCTCCTTCTGATATGGGCCTACGTTACGCGGAAGTCCTTGATAAAAAACATATTGCCTTTGTTCCCGAGATCGATGAAATCGGGAACCTTGCGGCGAATTATGGCCATAAGGTATTCAATTGCCTTGATGATGTCGATTTGGAGCGCCTTAAAAAAGAGGCATATTGGCACCTTATTACGAGCTGATATTGTAAATATTACTACTATTATAGCGATTAATTACATTTTTGTTAAAAAAAGATAAGATTTAATGCGTTTAATTTCTTAATTTTTTACTTTTACCCAAATAATAGGTATATGGGCAAAGTTAAATTAGACGAAATAGATCATCAGATTTTAGATTTGTTAATTGACAATACTAGAACACCATTTACGGATATTGCAAAGAAACTGCTCATCTCTGCAGGGACAGTTCATGTGCGGGTAAAGAAAATGGAAGATGCCGGAATTATCAAAGGTTCATCCCTCACCTTGGACTATGTAAAATTGGGATATGCCTTTATTGCATATGTAGGTATATTTTTGGAAAAAACCCATCAGACCAAATTTGTTTTGGAACGCTTGGAACAAATTCCGAATGTAACCGTTGCTCATATTACTACGGGCAAGTTCAATATTTTTTGTAAGATCCGGGCGCGAGATACCAATCATGCAAAGAACATCATCTTCAAAATAGATGATATAGATGGTATCAGTAGAACGGAAACGATGATTTCCTTGGAAGAAAGTATCAACGATAAAAGGCGTTTGATGCATACCATTTTCAATGAAATATGATTATTAAATCGTGCGTTGAATCCCTATTTTTTTCAAAGGCCAGGATTTTAAATTCATCATTGTATGCGAAGGTCAGAACTTAAACTACCTGAACCGGTCCCATTTTATAAAACCTATTTAGATACCTTGGGGGATATAGAATTAATGGACATGTTACGACGGCAATTGGTCAATTTTCCTGAATTTATCAATAGCCTGCCCGATGGTAAAATGGATTTCGCCTATGCTATGGGGAAATGGACCACCAAGGAAGTACTTATTCACCTCATTGACACAGAGCGCGTATTTCAATACAGGGCATTGCGATTCTGTCGTGGAGACCAAACCCCTTTGCCTGGTTTTGATCAAGATTTTTACATGGCGGGCTTGAATGCGAAAAGATATTCGAAGGAAAGTATAGTGGAGGAGTATAAAAGCGTTAGGAAGTCATCGATTGCCTTGTTTGCTCATCTAGATAGAAAGAGTTTGGAAAGAATAGGAACAGCGAGCAATATCGAATGGAGCGTCGCCACTTTAGGTTTTGTGATCTGTGGACATCAAAAGTACCACAGAAATATTCTTAGGGAAAGATACCTTTGATTATTAGTCAAAATCTAGGTCTCCTTCAACTTCGAAATCACTTTCAATTTCAAATTCAAGGCGGTTTGGTTCGGCTTCCTCCAGTACGGGATCTGTTTCAACTTCCTCTTCCAATTCCTTTTCGATAGTATCTTCGAAATTGGAGATAAAATTTGCAAGACTTTTACTGATCTTGACAAGATAAACCACATCGTCGGTTTTGATTTCTACGGCCTCAACAATTTCACCATGTAAATTCTTGAACGCGATAATATCCTCGTCCCCATAGCCATCTGGATAACTTTCGATCAATAGTGCGGCCAATTTATGGTCGAGCTTCTTGTAATCTACAATTTTTCTAAGCATATTGGTCAGTTTTGCCCCAAAAGTTATTGGGTTGGTTATTTGATCTTTATGTTGATTCTAATCGGACCTATCATTGTAAATGAGGTCCTATTTGAATAACATGACCTAAACTATGCATTTTTCAAATTGAAAAATTCAAAGAGTTGTCAAAACCTGAATTTAGTAGGTGAACCTAAAGTTCTTTGTAGTATGCAAATGCCTCATTGAACATATAATCGGGAATTTTCACATCGATTATGGGTTTCCCGATCGATTCTAAAAGCACAAAATTGATATTGCCATGGGAGTTTTTCTTGTCGAATTTCAAAAGAGAAAGAACATCTGCAATATCCCTAGGTGTAAATTCTACTTTTCCAAATCGATTAACGAAGGTCAAAGATAGCTCCATCATTTCTTTTTTTGGCAAGCCTTGGAGTTTATA
>JALHST010000079.1 GCA_022865355.1 Maribacter sp.
CCGTTTGCCGTTTTCAAACCAACCGGATATGGGAGATTTTTACTCTTTGAAAAAATAGGAGAAGGGAAGTCCTTGACAAAGGCTGAACAGGCCGAATGGGATCGAGTGGTAGCCCGTTTTGATGTCACTTGCAAAAAAGCCTTTGATCTTGATGTATCGCTATTGATCGATGCCGAAGAAAGCTGGATGCAGGATGCTGCCGATAGTCTTGTTGAGGAAATGATGCGGAAATATAATACCAAAAAAGCCGTCGTTTTCAATACACTCCAAATGTATCGCTGGGATCGCATGGATTATTTGAAAAACTTGCATGAAAAGGCAAAAAAGGAGGGTTTTAAAATTGGGATGAAGCTTGTGCGCGGGGCCTATATGGAAAAAGAAAACGAACGTGCAGAAGAAAAAGAGTATCCAACGCCTATCTGTGCTTCTAAAGAAGCTACCGATGATAATTTTGATATGGCCATTTCATATATGGTCGATCATTTAGACACCATTTCGCTTTTTGCCGGCACCCACAATGAAAAAAGTTGTTACAAGCTTATGGAGCTTATGCAAACAAAAAGAATAGCTCCGAGTAATCCAAGAATTTGGTTTGGACAACTTTACGGCATGAGCGACCATATAACCTTTAATTTGGCCAAAAAGGGTTATAATGTTGCCAAGTATCTGCCATTCGGACCTGTTCGCGACGTTATGCCCTATTTAATTCGAAGGGCCGAGGAGAACACATCGGTGGCAGGGCAAACGAGCCGAGAATTATCCCTTTTAAAAAAGGAACGCAAACGGAGAAAAATTTAAAAGACCTACATCGAGAAATTATTCATTAGAGGAATGCGACGTAATAGTTTCGATTATGGCGTTCTCCTCGCAATTGCGAACTTTAAGCAGAGTTTCCTCTCCGTGTAACTCCCCCTCGATTATATAGGTCTTGCAATCTTTAGACTGGGTATCGCTCCGACCAAAATCTACATCTCCTTCGGTCAATAAAAAGAGAATGTCGGTAGAATCTATGTGCTTATTGGCCAATTGTTCGCGAACAGCATCGGAATAGGTCAAAGGCTTGGACCGAATGTTCTTTAGTGTCCTACAATTGGGGAAATAGCAAAACGAAACACCCGTTTCCTCTGATTTTTTCTTTAAAAAGAAGGCCAAAAAAACAAGACCGATCGATAAGCCTATTAAATAAAAACCCAATCGTTTTAGAAACGCCATGTCAAAAAATAAGAAAATTGATATCGCTGTATGGGAGATCAAACCATTCCCCGACCGATTTATTAGTCAAAATGCCGTGGTAGAGATAAAGACCATTCCGAAGACCTTTGTCGAAACGAAGTGAATTTTCGAGTCCGCCATCCTCGCCCAATTTCAAAAGATAGGGTGTAAATATGTTGCTGATCGATATGGTAGCGGTTTTGGGATATCGCGATGGTATATTAGGTACGGCATAATGCACAACGCCGAATTTTTCGATAGTAGGTTTGTCATGCGTTGTGATTTCGCTTGTTTCGAAACATCCTCCCATATCGATACTCACGTCAATAATGACAGCTCCTTTCTTCATTTGCTCTACCATGGTCCTTAAAACGATTACCGGGGATCGGTCCTTGCCACGTGCGGCCCCAATAGCCACATCACAGCGTTTTAGTGCTTTCAGTAAATTTTTTGGCTGAATCGTAGAAGTATATACGGTTTGTTTTAGGTTGGTCTGTATATTTCGCAATTTCGTTATCGAATTGTCAAAGACTTTGATATTGGCACCCAGCCCGATTGCCGATCTTGCCGCAAATTCACCAACCGTTCCTGCTCCGATGATTACTACCTCGACCGGGGGAACACCACTAATATTGCCGAACATGAGTCCGTTACCATGATTGGTCTTAGCCATAATCTCAGCGGCAATAAGCACCGAGGAAATCCCCGCAATCTCACTCAGAGACCGCACCGCAGGATATTTGCCGTCGTCATCCCGAATATATTCAAAGGCGATGGCAGTTATCCTTTTTTTTGCAAGTGCCTCAATATATGATTTCGATTGGATTTTAATCTGTAAGGCCGAGATTATAGTGGTTTGCGGATTGATCATTCCGATTTCCGCCAAGGTCGGTGGTTCAACTTTAAGTAGTAGGGGGCAAGCAAAAACTTTTTTAGTATCCTTGGTTATTTCGGCACCCGCGTTGGTATATTCAAGATCCGAATAATGGGCTCCTTCACCGGCACCGGCTTCTATTATGACCCGATGGCCGTGGGCCGTAATCGCATTGACTGCGTCGGGGGTCAAACAAATTCGTTTTTCCTGGTATTGTTTTTCCTTGGGCAGGCCGATAAACAGTTCTCCCTTTTGGCGTAGTACTTCCAAGGTTTCTTCTTGTGGAAGTAATTGCTGTTTGCTGAAAGGAGAGGCAGGTTGGTTCATGAAAGTATCTTCCTTGTGGATTTAAATTTATTAAACCCAAATCAATCGTGACTAATTTACAATAATAAAATGAAATCTAATTTTGAAAATTGAAAGGTAGGACAACTATTTAGACCATATTGATAGTCTTGCCGAACCCCGTATTTTTCATCACAATAGATTGGCTAATAGGAAGCGATGGATATTTCTAAAATTTTAAATGAAGCCAGTTCTGCAGGAGATGCTGTAACTGGCGATACAAATTTTCGAGACGATTGTTAGGTAATTTGGTATTCAAAAGATTGGAATAGTCGGTATCGTTTTCATCATGGTTTGCTTCAAGAATATCTTGTTGTATCGGCTTTTTGTACCCTTGCTTCTGTTTTAAGGATTCCAATTCGGCCTCCATGGCCTCCAAATCGATGCCATGTACATATTTGTCATAGAGTTTGATACGTATAAAATACACAAAGGGCACGACAATCATACATATGGGTATAAGCCACCAAATATTTTCGGTATCAATGTCATCATCATGTGAATATAAAACCTCGAAAATTTGAAAGGCATACATGGCAATGGGTATGAGGATGATATGGTACCACCAATTTTTAGAGGTCAAAAACCATATTATCATTAAGTAAAGGGGTATTATTTTACCCATCATAAACCAAGCATATGTAGATAAATCGGCAAAACCATTATTACCTATTGTAATACCAAGAAATGAAATGGTCTCTTCCGGGTTTTCAGGAAGGTAATCATAAACTTTATATAAAAAAGGGGCAACAGCAATAAAAAAGATAAGAATAGATTCAATAAAAATCTTCCGTTTTGCCCTTTTACTTTTGGTCTTATCAGTCATTATTCAATTTATTATCTAAATCGCTAACGACACATTTTAAAAAATAGTATAAAAAAAGGGACAACATACATTGTCCCTAGGTATAATACATTTTAAAAATTTTAGATTTTATCAACCAATTTCTTTTTATCAATCCCTGGCACATGGGTTTGATTATCGTCGGTTGATTGGGTCATCGCAAAAGAGGAAGCCATTAAGGCAATACTCGCCACAACGGCAAAAATCATTTTCCTAGTGTTCATCTCGTTAGGTTTTTTAGTTAGAAATTGGACAATTACATGGGTGCAATGTAGGAAAAATTCCCCAAAGATTAATCGATGAAATGTTAAATTTATGTATTTGGTCGGTAAAAACGAACAACTCAACGAAATATATGCATTTCATCGAATAACTTACAATAAAACCGGGCTTGAAACGATGTGCTGTTTTCCCCTTGCAGGGGAGAAGGAACATTTGATGGGGAGACCGCGGTATCGTGCTGCCTTCGTGAATCAGTAATCGGTACAAATTACGCAATCACGATTTCACGGGCTTGCCCCTCCAGTATTTTTAGGTTGATTTCGGTTATCTTTTCAGGAAGTAAATTGGGTATTTTTTCGGGCCATTCGATAAAAATCCAGGCATCCTGTCTCAAATAATCCTCAAAACCGAGGTCCAAAGCTTCCTCCTCTTCGTTCAAGCGATAAAAATCAAAATGATATCCCAATAGCTTACCCTGTGTATTCGCATATTCGTTGACAATCCCAAAAGTCGGACTATTCGCAGGGTCCGCACCGCCCAATTCTTTCACCAAGGCCTTGATTAGGGTCGTTTTACCGGCCCCCATGGACCCATAAAAGCAAAGGATTTTCGAAGTGGTCGCAGCCAGGATTTTTTTAGCCGTGCTTTGAATTTCGTGAAAGTCATAGATTATTTTCTGCTGCATGTCGAAAAAATACTAAATTAGAGGTTCATTTTATTAAGAATTATTAGCTTCAAAGACAATCATTGGATACCTAAGGAACGGCCGCGACTAAAAAACAAGCCTGGTTGATGAACTACCGATGGGATATTCTCGTCTGTATCGTATTATTAATCATGCCTTTCACGCTCTATTTATATTTACTTTTTGATACCGAGTCGAGCACCTTAAGTATTTGGGGTATTAGAATTGAACATGGCTTTCGCAGTAATGACTTTTATATATATTTTATCCTAATAAAAGTCATTCCCATTGTATTACTAAGCCTTTTGTTTTTAAACACCCCCTATTGGTGGCGGTATTGTATTTTTTCGCCTCTAGCACTCTATTTTTTCAATTTAATAAAAACACTTGACCCCAATAACTTTTTCGAATGGCAGATGAAATTAGTTGGTCTATTTTTAACATCATTTTTTATAGGATTAATGCTTTTTTCAGAACATATTGTTTTAAAAATAATTGGACGTAATAAAATAAGTCCTTCATATTTAGAAATTTTACAATCGGGCATAAAGAAAACCTATAAATCATTACGCCCACAACTTACCAATATCAGAAGTCAACAAAGTACGAATAAGAAAAAAAAGTATTTAAAAAGATTATTCGGCCTAAGATTGTTACTTGATCATAAATTATCGGATACCCCTTTTGTCAAGAAGCCGTATTATTTAAATAAAAATTTGGAGTATTTTTTAGTATTTGTATTTTTATTTATACCAGTGATTTATTATCTACAATTATTTTTGCCTGAAGGCGAAACACAATCTCGTTTCTTTGGCATTCCTATAAAAAGTTACGGTTTTCCGGACACAAGTATTTTCATATGGTTTATTTGTCAAAAAATCTGTATTCTTATTCCTTTATGTATTTGGTTTATCGTCAGCCGTACCTGGTGGAAATACGCCATCCTTTCGCCCATTATTCTTTATACCTTTCAGATTTGGCAAACCTTCCAAGAAGTAAATATTGTAGATGAATCTGAAAATTTAAAGGCACTACCCTTTATGCTAATTGTTGTTATTACTTTAATTACTCTCTCAACCTTTGTAAAATATTATTCTAAAACAATGGACATATACGAGGATATTTCCGATGAAATTGACGGCCTACTCGATGAATTTAATCCGGAGAAAGCCTTACTTGTTCAAAAGAAATCAGAATTTGAAAAACTAAAAGCCACTATTTCGATAGAAAAAGGGGAGGAGCGCTTAAAATCATTGTTAAAGCTTCGGGATGAATTATTAATAAAGATAAATTCAGGCAATTAGCCTGAATTTTTAATTTTCTTTTGAGCGCGCTCAATTTCGTTCGATACTTCTTTTAAAAGATGTTTGAGCTCTTTTACCTGCCTATATTTGATCTTTTGCTCTATAATATGTTCAATCTCTTTTTGCACCGCCGGTGATAGCTCCTCAACGTCGGATACTAAATCTTCAGCCTGATTTTTAAGCATTTCGCCTTCACCTGTTATCAGCCAGACTAAATTCAATTCCGGATAGGTCCTAATAATATTTTCGATTACATCACTCCCGATCGAGGCATGATTTTTTTGCATGCGCAAGGTATACCCATTCCCAGCACCTATCGACAAATCAAACTGCCGGGCACTTAATCCCACATATTGAATAAACTGCACTAAGCGGTCAATGGTTTTGAGCATATGTGAGCAAATATTCTACAAATTCGTCGATTGCCTTGACAAAATTACATTTAAATTGCGAGACACCCTATCGAGCTCTGCCCAACAATATGATAGTAATTGCTCATGTTGAAAGATATCTATAGCAATTTGTATCCAAAAAATTAATGATGCAGTACGATCTATGTTCTTCCCCTATGCACACAGGTATATGGTCATCAAAATCCTTCGCCATGAAATGGTATAATAAAGATAAAAGAAAAATTACAAGCTTGGCATTGGCAGCAATCCTCCTAGCACTGCTCTTATTCAGATAGAACCTAAATCGGTAGTATACCTAATTATCTCGGATTCAGGACAATGAACGGTATGATCATCTCCTCCAAGGACACCCCCCCATGCTGATAGGTATTCCGATAGTAGCTCACATAGTGATTATAGTTATTCGGATAGGCAAAAAACAGGTCGTTTTTGGCAAAAATATAAGAACTACTGACATTGATACTCGGCAAATAAATCTTTTTGGGATCCTTTGCCACCAAAACATCCTTTTCTTCATACGTAAGACTGCGGCCCGTCTTATAGCGCAAATTCAAACTGGTTTCTTTGTCCCCAACGACTTTCGAGGGTTGCTTTACATTGATAGTTCCATGATCCGTGGTAATGATCAATTTCATACCGATTCCCTGGGCCTGCTGTATAATTTCTAACAAGGGCGAATTCTTGAACCAACTCTGGGTTAACGAACGATACGATTTATCGTTCGAGGCCAGTTCTTTGATTACATCCATTTCCGTTTTCGAATGGGAGAGCATATCCACAAAATTGTATACGATGACCGTGAGGTCATTGTCTTTTTGGGACCTAAAATTTTGGGAAAGTTGCTTCCCTTGTTTAATGCTACTTATTTTATGGTATTCCCACTTCAAGGTAAGCCCCAAGCGTTTTATTTGTGTCTCCAGGAATTTATCCTCAAACAAATTTTTTCCACCTTCGTCGGTATCATTTTTCCACCATTCTGGATATTTCTTTTGCATATCCAAAGGCGTCAATCCTGAGAAAATAGCATTTCTGGCGTATTGGGTGGCCGTGGGGAGTATGCTGAAATATGACTTTTCCTTGTTTTTCTTATAAAAGGATCCCACGATGTCCTCAAAAGCGTACCATTGATCGTAACGCAAATTATCGATGACGACCAAGAGCGTCGGACCCTCTGCCAACTCAGGTTTTACCCATTCCTTGAAAAGGGTGTGCGACATGACGGGGCCATCGTTTCCAATAAACCAGTCAGCATAATTTTTATCTACAAATTTCCCAAATTGGTTGTTGGCTTCGATCTTCTGTGATTCCAGGATTTCGAACATACCGTTGTCCTCGATTTCTTCAAGACGCAACTCCCAATAAATTAGTTTTTTGTATAGTTCGACCCACCCATCGATTGAGTTCACGTTCGAAAGATCCATCGCTATTTTTCTGAATTCCTGCTGGTAATTGGCCGTTGTTCGTTCAGACACCAATCGAGAATGGTCTAAATTTTTCTTGAGCGATAAAAGTATCTGATTGGGGTTCACAGGTTTTATCAGGTAATCGGCAATTTTTGACCCAATGGCCTCTTCCATGATAAGCTCCTCTTCACTCTTCGTAATCATGACCACCGGAATCGATGAATCCATTATCTTGATTTCATTTAATGTTTCCAAGCCCGATATTCCCGGCATATTCTCATCCAAGAAAACGATATCTACTCGGGTATGCGCCAATTCTTCCAATGCTTCCTGACCACTTTTACTGGTAATTACTTCGTAGTTTTTTCCTTCTAGAAACAGGATATGGGGCTTGAGCAAATCAATTTCATCATCTACCCAAAGAATCGTTATTTTGTTCATCTTATTGAAACCGTATTTTAAAAAGTCTGCCAAACGCCTTTACGACGAGAACTTGGAGTAACTCCGCTACTTAGCGGGTTCTCATCACATTTGCCTAAATTTGTATGTTATTTAAAAAATAAATAAAAATTTTGACGACCTCGAACAAGCTTAAAATTTTTAATGATCCAATTTACGGATTTATTAGTATTCCCAATAGTCTTATTTTCAACCTTATTGAAGACCCCTATTTTCAACGATTGCGAAGAATCTCCCAAATGGGTCTTTCGTATTTGGTCTTTCCGGGGGCACACCACACTCGTTTTCATCATGCCCTCGGAAGTATGCATTTAATGCAACAGGCCATTCAAGTGCTTCGTTATAAGGGAGTTGCGATTGAAAAGAGTGAAGAAGAGGGCCTTTTATGTGCCATTTTATTGCACGATATAGGCCACGGTCCCTTCTCGCATGCCATGGAAAATAGCATCGTCGATGGCGTTTCGCACGAACAGCTTTCGCTTTTATTTATGAAAGAACTCAATCGAAGGTTTAACGGAAGTTTAACGCCGGCCATCGAAATATTTAAGGGCAAACATTCAAAAAATTTCCTAAACCAATTGGTTTCAAGTCAATTAGACATGGACCGCTTAGATTACTTAAAGCGGGATAGTTTTTATACCGGGGTTGCCGAAGGGAATATCAATGCCGAAAGATTGATTACGATGTTGAATGTAGTGGATGGAAAGCTCGTAGTCGAGGAAAAAGGAATCTATTCGGTTGAAAAATTCCTGATGGCGAGACGTTTCATGTATTGGCAGGTATATTTACACAAAACCAGCCTGGTCGCCGAACAATTATTGATTCGGATTCTAAAACGCGCCAGGCAACTTATGGACGAGCGCGGGGACCTCCGGTGTAGCAAAGCCCTTGGTTTTTTTATGCAAAACCGAATTGCCATTGAAAAATTTGATACGAACGTGCTTGATATGTTTGCAAAACTTGACGATGTAGATGTCTTGGCGGCTATAAAGGACTGGCAGGAATATCCAGATTTTGTCCTTTCCCATCTTTGCCGAATGGTTATAAATCGAAAATTATTGCATATAAAATTGAAGGATGGCACGTTTCAATCAAAAAAGATGCAGACCCGGCTCGATGAAATGAAAAAAAGATATGGGCTCTCCGATGAGGAGGCCGCCTATTTCGTATTTTCGGGAAAAGTCGAAAATCAAGCGTATAACCTGGATAAGCAAAACATAATTATCCTTTCTAAAAATGGTAAAATGGTGGATGCAGCAACGGCTTCCGATCATTTGAACCTTAAGGTGCTCTCTAAGAAGGTGACTAAACAGTATCGATGTTATCCCAAGGATTTTGATTAAATTAATAGGGTATCCCCGAGCAGAATGATCCCAAAGCAACGTTGTTGTCTTAAATGTAGGCTACTGTATTCTTTGTCAAATTTAATATATCATTACGTTACGCAATTTTTCTTACTTTTGTGCTCATGGTATTTACAGCAGGTCAGATTGCCGGTATCTTGGACGGGGAAGTAGAAGGAAATCCAGAAATCGCTGTCCACAAACTCGCAAAGATCGAGGAGGGCGAAATGGGTTCCTTGACTTTTTTGGCCAATCCAAAATATACCTCATTCATATATACCACAAAAGCGTCGATTACCATTGTAAATAAAGACTTCATCCCGGATCAAGATCTTTCGACCACCCTAATAAAAGTAGATGATGCCTATGATTCCTTTTCCAAACTTCTGGAATATTACGATCGGGTGAAAAGTAATAAGTTGGGTATCGAAAATCCTGTCTTTATGTCAGAGACTGCTTCCTATGGCGCAGATTTTTATATGGGGGCATTTTCTTATCTAGGCAATAATGTCACTATAGGCAATAATGTTAAAATTTACCCCAATGTATATATTGGAGATAATGTTTCCATTTCCGATAATGTAGTTATTTTTGCCGGCGCAAAGATTTATTCAGAAACGGTGATAGGAAAAAATTGCGTGGTACATAGTGGGGTTATCATTGGCGCCGATGGTTTCGGATTTAGCCCAAACAAAAATGGATCATTTAAAAAAATACCCCAAACCGGAAATGTAATTTTGGAAGACGATGTCGACATCGGGGCAGGTACGACGATCGATCGAGCGACTTTGGGATCAACTATTTTGCGAAAAGGCGTAAAACTGGATAATCAAATTCAAATAGCACATAATGTAGAAATTGGAGAACATACCGTAATCGCCGCGCAGACGGGAATAGCAGGATCAACAAAAATCGGTAAGCGGTGTATGATAGGAGGGCAGGTAGGCATCGTTGGCCATATTACGATCGGAGATAATGTAAAAATACAGGCCCAATCAGGTATAGGCAGAAATGTGAAGGCAAATGAAGTTTTACAGGGATCGCCGGCATTGAATTACGGAGATTATAACAAATCATATGTACATTTTAAAAATTTGCCGAAAATTTTAAATAGAATCGACAAACTGGAAAAAAAAGATTGAGGGTGAATACCACAAAAGCAAAACAAAGGACCATAGGCAAAGAAGTTGAGCTAAAAGGGGTCGGACTACACACGGGAGAAAATGTCACCTTAAAATTTTTACCCGCACCTATAAATCATGGATACGCTTTTAAACGTGTCGATTTAGAAGGCGAACCTATTATTGAAGCAGATGCCAATTATGTTGTAAATACCCAGCGCGGAACCAATCTAGAAAAAAAAGGCGTCAAAATTCAAACATCCGAACACGTACTGGCTGCTTTGGTAGGTCTCGAAATCGATAATGTACTTGTTGAGTTGGATTCGCCCGAACCTCCAATAATGGATGGGTCCTCAAAGTTTTTTGTCGAAGCTCTTGAAAAAGCCGGTATTGTAGAACAAGATGCCCTGAGGGAAGAATATGTTGTCAAGGAAGTGATTTCTTATAGAGACGAAGCTACTGGAAGTGAGATCACCATCATCCCTTCCGAAGGGTATCAAGTGACGGCCATGGTAGATTTTGGAACCAAAGTACTAGGGACTCAAAATGCGACCTTAGAAAAGCTTTCTGATTTCAAAAAGGAAATTGCCGATGCCAGGACCTTTAGTTTTCTTCATGAACTAGAAATGCTTTTAGAAAATGGTTTGATTAAAGGGGGAGACCTAAATAATGCCATAGTTTACGTTGATAAAGAGATTTCGAATGTCACGATGAAAAAGCTTGAAGAGGCGTTCAATAAGAAAAAATTAACCGTGAAGCCCAATGGAATATTGGATAATCTAACCTTACATCAGCCTAACGAAGCCGCGCGACACAAACTTTTGGATGTAATTGGAGATTTAGCATTGGCTGGCACAAGGATTCGTGGGAAGGTCATAGCCAATAAACCTGGACATTTTGTCAATACCCAATTTGCCAAAAAACTAGCCAAGATCATTAAATTGGAAAAACGTAACAACGTTCCACACTATGATCTGAATCAACCGCCACTGATGGATATCCATCAAATTATGGATATGTTACCCCATAGGCCCCCTTTTCTTTTGATTGATAGAATATTAGAGCTTTCGGATGAGCATGTGGTGGGTATGAAAAACGTAACCATGAACGAACCTTTTTTCGTTGGACATTTTCCGGGAGCACCGGTTATGCCCGGGGTACTTCAAATTGAGGCCATGGCCCAGACCGGAGGTATTTTGGTATTGAGCACAGTGCCAGACCCCGAGAATTATTTGACATTGTTCATGAAGATTGACAATGTGAAATTTAAACAAAAAGTATTGCCTGGCGACACTTTGATTTTCCACTGTAGCCTAATTTCACCTATACGACGTGGCATATGCCATATGCAGGCTTATGCTTATGGCAATGACAAGCTGGTGTGTGAAGCTGAAATGATGGCGCAAATAGTAAAAAGAACATAACATGAACCAACCACTGGCGTATATACACCCCGGGGCCAAAATCGCCAAAAATGTTGTTGTAGAACCCTTCACCACGATACATAATAATGTCATAATCGGTGAAGGCACGTGGATCGGTTCTAATGTAACCATAATGGAAGGGGCGCGAATCGGCAAAAATTGTAATATCTTCCCGGGAGCGGTTATTTCAGCCCCCCCACAGGACTTAAAATACAATGGCGAGGAAACCATCGTTCAAATCGGAAACAATACCACCATTCGAGAGTGAGCTACCATTCATAAAGGAACTTCGGACCGACATAAGACGGTTATCGGAAAGAATTGCTTGATCATGGCCTACTGTCATATCGCCCACGATTGTATTGTAGGCAACAATTGTATTTTTTCGAATAATTCGACCTTGGCAGGTCATGTCTCAATAGGTGACAATGTAATACTAGCGGGGTTGGTCGCAGTACACCAATTCGTCTCTATTGGTCAGCATGCATTTGTGACGGGAGGTTCATTGGTACGGAAAGACGTTCCGCCCTATGTGAAGGCTGCACGGGAGCCGCTTTCTTATGTGGGAATCAATTCGGTAGGCCTGCGGCGGCGAGGTTACAAATCTGAAAAAATCAGGGAAATACAGAATATTTACCGCATTTTATATCAAAAAAATTATAATAATAGTCAAGCAGTCCAAATTATTGAAGCAGAAATGGAAGCTACTCCCGAAAGGGATGAGATTCTTCAGTTTATTCGTGATTCACAGCGTGGTATTATGAAGGGCTATTTTAGTACCACTTAATAGTATGATTCAATTCGAACCATCAGAATTGTTCAAAACAAAAGTGATACAAGGAAGCTCTATAAGCTAATCAAGATGCCTGAAATTTTAAGGCGCATATGAAATATTTTCAAATACCAATCAATATTCACAAACCATAAAAAATAAACTTTCAACGACTATATGGCATCAACATCAGACATTCGCAAAGGATTGTGTATACGATATAATAACGATATCTATAAGATCATTGAATTCTTACATGTAAAACCGGGCAAAGGCCCGGCCTTTGTGCGAACAAAACTTAAAAGCGTCACCAATGGCAAGGTTTTGGACAATACATTTTCGGGTGGGCATAAAATTGAGGATGTCAGGGTCGAGACCCGCTCCTATCAATTTTTATACGCCGAAGGTGAAACCTACCATTTCATGAATACCGATGATTACAATCAGATTACCTTGCAAGAAAATGCCTTGGATGCCCCAGGCCTCTTGAAGGAAGGCGAAGTGGTTACCATACTTTTTAATACAGAGGATAGTATGCCGCTTTCCGTCGATATGCCGGCGAGTGTCATCCTGGAGATAACCTATACCGAGCCCGGGGTCAAAGGAAATACGGCGACCAACGCAACCAAGCCGGCTAAAGTTGAAACCGGCGCAGAAGTGAATGTTCCACTTTTCATAAATGAAGGCGATAAGATCAAAGTTGACACGGCCACAGGCTCTTACATGGAAAGGGTTAAAGAATGACTTTTGCCCGAAATAAGAGGTTATTGCACACAAATAACCTAGTGTCGATAACATGGCACATAGCATCTTCAAGCGATATTATTAATTAAAACGAGTTTTTTGAGATTTCCAATTGTCCATACACTGAAACAGATTGCTACCATCATTCAATGCGAATATGTTGGTGAGGATGATTTCGCGGTATTGGGAATGAATGAAATTCATGTAGTTCAGGACGGGGAAATTGTTTTTGTCGACCATCCAAAGTACTATGATAAAGCCTTAAAATCAAAGGCATCGGTGGTTCTAATCAATAAAAAGGTCGATTGTCCCGAAGGTAAGGCACTACTCTTATCCGATGATCCCTTTCGTGATTTTAATCGGTTGACTCAATTCTTCCAACCGTTCAAGATTGCCAATGGTTTAATTTCAACTTCAGCCAAGATAGGTCAAAATACTATTATTCAACCAAATACATTCGTTGGCAATAATGTTATTATCGGTGATGATTGCATGATTCATTCCAACGTATCAATTTATGATAACTGTATAATCGGCAATAATGTGGTCATTCATGCGGGTACGGTTTTAGGTTCTGACGCTTTTTATTTTAAAAAAAGACCCGAGGGTTTTGACAAGTTGCTTTCGGGAGGTAGGGTCGTCATAGAGGAACATGTTGAAATAGGAGCGTTATGTACCGTCGACAAAGGGGTAACCGGCGATACTACTATTAAGAAAGGAACAAAATTGGATAATCAAGTACATGTTGGCCATGACACCGTAATCGGGGAAAGATGTCTAATCGCCTCGCAAACCGGAATCGCTGGCTGCGTTATCATTGAAGATGGGGTAACGCTTTGGGGACAGGTAGGTACCAATAGCGGAATAACCATAGGTAAGAATGCTATTATAATGGGGCAGACCGGGGTTACGAAATCGGTCGAAGGAGGCAAAAGTTATTTTGGCACTCCGATAGAAGAGTCCCGTGAAAAGCTAAAGCAATTGGCCTACATCAAAAAAATACCATCGATTTTGAAAAGATTGGAGGAGTAAATAAGAACGGGAATCTTTTAGAAATCATCTACAAACCTATATTTTTGCACAACAAGTCATACAGAAACTTGAAATTTGGACCAAATTAATCAATATCGAAAAAATGAGCGTTCTAGTAAATAAGCATTCTAAAATAATAGTTCAGGGGTTTACAGGAAGTGAGGGTACCTTTCATGCCGAACAAATGATCGATTATGGAACCAATGTGGTAGGAGGAGTAACTCCCGGTAAAGGCGGACAGATACATTTAGGCAAACCGGTATTTAATACTGTGGAAGAAGCCGTTCAAAAAGTAGGCGCCGATACCACGATTATTTTTGTACCGCCAGCATTTGCGGCAGACGCCATCATGGAAGCGGCCAGTGCGGGTATCAAGGTAATCATTGCGATAACCGAAGGAATTCCTGTAGCCGATATGGTAAAAGCATATGACTATATTAAAGATAAAGATTGTCGTTTGATCGGCCCGAATTGCCCGGGGGTAATCACACCCGGTGAAGCAAAGGTGGGCATCATGCCAGGTTTTGTTTTCAAAAAAGGTCATGTGGGCATTGTGTCCAAATCCGGGACGTTAACCTATGAAGCCGCTGATCAAGTGGTTCGTCAAGGACTTGGTATCACAACGGCTATCGGAATAGGTGGGGATCCTATTATTGGCACCACCACAAAGGAAGCGGTCGAATTATTAATTAATGATCCACAAACTGAATGCGTTGTGATGATCGGGGAAATCGGCGGACATTTGGAAGCCGAAGCGGCCAAATGGTATAAAAAAAGTGGCAGTAAAAAACCGATTATTGGTTTTATTGCAGGGGAAACAGCCCCTGCAGGCCGGACTATGGGCCACGCTGGAGCTATAGTGGGTGGAAGCGATGATACGGCACAGGCAAAAAAACGAATTATGCGGGAGTGTGGGATCCATGTTGTAGATTCCCCCGCCGAGATTGGCAAAAAAGTCAAGGAAATAATGGGGTAATTTTATAAATTGCTTTAAAGAGTCCCTTTCCAAAAGGGATTTTTTTTGGTCATTCAATAAAACAAAACTTATATTTGAATATCCCTGGAATCTATGACTAATCTTTGCCTTTCTTTTAAATTTAAAAGCAAATGAAACTTTTACAGGATAAAATCGCATTAATCACAGGGGCCAGTAGAGGTATAGGTATGGGTATTGCTAAAACCTTCGCACACCACGGTGCTAATGTCGCCTTTACGTATAGTTCAAGTGAAGTTCCTGCCTTGGCACTTGAAAAAGAGCTTCAGAGTCTTGGTGTAAAGGCCAAGGCATATAAGAGCAATGCGGCAAGCTTTGAAGATTCGGCAAAACTGGTCGAAAAGGTTCTCGAAGAATTTGGTGGTATCGATGTGTTAATAAACAACGCAGGAATTACAAAAGATAATTTGTTAATGCGTATGTCGGAAGACGATTTTGATTCGGTAATCGATACCAATCTGAAATCGGTCTTCAACATGACCAAGGCCGTGCAGCGTACCATGTTAAAACAGCGCAAGGGATCGATTATCAATATGAGCAGTGTAGTAGGTGTAAAGGGTAATGCAGGCCAAACAAATTATGCGGCTTCCAAGGCCGGTATGATCGGCTTTACCAAAAGTGTTGCCCTAGAACTAGGTTCCAGGAATATTCGTTGTAATGCCATCGCCCCCGGATTTATTGAAACTGAAATGACTCAAAAATTAGAAGAAAAAACCGTTCAGGCCTGGCGTGATGCGATTCCTTTAAAACGAGGTGGAACCCCTGATGATATTGCCAATGCTTGTTTGTTTTTTGCATCCGATCTATCTGCCTATGTAACTGGACAAGTATTGAATGTTGATGGGGGTATGTTGACATAACGGTTGAAAATTGATTTTTTGGATATTAAAAAAGAATCCAACTGCCAACTTGATCTGTCGACGACCGAGACGCAAGAAACATTCATAGTATAATGCAAATACAAACGGTCTTCTTAATAATAACTGCAGCAATAGCGGCTTTTGGGATCGTATTTTTTCAATACTATTTTAAAACAAAAAAAAGAGGGCGGTTGTTCGTAACCCTATCTTTTCTTCGCTTTTTATCCTTATTCGGATTGTTTTTACTGCTGATCAATCCAAAGTTTTTAAAAAAGGAATTTTCGTTGGAGAAGCCCAACCTTGTATTGCTCGTCGACAATTCTAGCTCGGTCGGTCCTTCAAAGGAAGAAGTTCTAGAATCGCTGGAAACCCTCGAGGGAGACAATGATATTAAGTCCCAATTCAATCTTAAGGAATATCTTTTCGGATCTTCCTTAAAGGTATTCGACAGTATTTCCTTCGACGATAAATATACCAACATCGCACAAGCACTCAGCGCGGTTAAGAATATATATGAACGCAGTAATAATACGGCCATCGTATTGGTGACCGATGGCAACCAGACCATTGGAAAAGATTATGAGTTTTACGGAAATAAATTCGGTATCCCTGTTTACCCTATTGTTCTAGGGGATACTACCCGATATGAAGACGTCCGAATTGACCAGGTGAATGTCAACCGCTATGCCTTTTTGAAAAACAAGTTCCCTTTGGAAGTATTTGTTTCCTATGGAGGAAGCCGTCCTGTGACGTCAACGTTTTCAATCTTAATGGATGACAAGATTGTGTATCGTGAGAACTTGAATTTCTCGCCCAATGAGAATTCAAAAGTGATCAATACACTCTTAGAGGCGGGTTCGGTAGGGGCCAAAACCATTCAACTAATAATGGCACCATTGCAAAATGAACGGAATACGGCCAATAATCAAAAGAACGTGGTCATCGAAGTAATCGATGAGAAAACCAAGGTGCTTTTGGTTTCAGATATTTTGCATCCCGATATCGGAGCTTTGACCAAGGCGATTCAAAGTAATGAACAACGCACCATTTCCCTCAAAAAACCACCTCTGGTACCGAATGATTTTGAGGATGTAGATTTAGTCATCCTGTATCAGCCAAACGCCAAATTCAAAACCGTTTATGATTATTTGGCAAAAAATAAAACCAATGTCCTTACGATTGCAGGTACTCAGAGTGACTGGCGTTTTCTGAACAATGCCCAGGTCCGTTGGCAGGTAGAAAGCAACTATCCTGTTCAAGAGGTGTTTCCTATCCTGAATACCGCATTCTCCAAATTTGATGTTTCCAGTTTTTCATTCGAGGGCTATCCACCATTGGAAAGTGATGCCGCGGGTATTCAAATTAAAGGGCCTTTTGAGACCCTTTTGAATATGCAAATAAAAGGAGTCGAAGTGCCAGATCCGCTTTTGGTCCTAATTACCGAAGAAAATGACAGGGAAGCGGTGCTTTTTGGCGAAGGAATCTGGAAATGGCGCATGCAAAACTATCGGGATAATCAGGATTTTAGGAATTTTGATGACTTTTTCGGTAAACTGGTTTTGTATCTTACTACCACAAAGTCTAAAAATAGACTGCAGGTCGATTATAAATCCCTTTATGAGGGCAGTACTAATGCTAAAATTTCTGTTACCTATTTTGATGAAGGCTTTCAATTTAATCCGAATGCTACTATTTTGTTGAAATTGAATAATACCGAAAGTGGTTTTTCGAAAGAATTCCCCATGTTGCTCAAAGGCAATTACTATGAACAGGACCTATCGGCGCTTTCACCGGGTACCTATGACTTTACAGTGACCGTAAAAAATGAGAATCGATCAAGCTCAGGTAATTTTACCATACTTGATTTTGATGTGGAACAACAATTTCTGTCAAGTGACTATAAGAAATTAAGGGCATTGGCAACCGAAACTTCCGGTATCCTATATTTTCCTTCCCAAACCGAAACCCTAATTAAAAATGTAACGAATGACCCTAGATATCGACCAATCCAAAGCAGCAAGGAAATTATTGTATCTTTGATCGATTTCAGAATCATATTAGGCTTCATTGTCGCCGCCTTAGCGCTAGAATGGTTTATCAGAAAATATAATGGACTAATTTAAAATCTAATAAAAAATGGACAAACTACCTAAAATTGCCCTACCGGCAATCGTTGTACTTATCGTACTCGTAATTTTAATTTCAAA
>JALHST010000006.1 GCA_022865355.1 Maribacter sp.
TATACCAAAGGTATTACTAAGGAGCCTTTTGCAAAGCGCCCTTGATAGATTTTTGGTTGAGACCGTTATTTTTTATTCGCAGGCACCACTTGATGGTAAGCCGATAACAGCGCTTCAAGCACAACTTGTTTTGAAACCCCGTTCAGTTCGAAGGTCGTGGCACCATTTTCGCCCCATTTATTGGGTACGGGATAAATGTTCATGGGATCGATCTTACAAAAAAGGGCTTGTTCTTGTGGCGTTAAAAAAATATTGGCCGTATTATTAGCTGCCAAATACGTGGCGAACATACGTTTCCCCACTACTTTGAATCCCACTCGTTCGAAATGTTTTTTTTGCTCGGTCCCCGGAAAGGCAAGTGCCAATTCGGAAAATGATTTTCCCGTAATCATGATGCTGTCTTTTTAGTGATTGTCCGATTAACTTTCAGCGGCGTCCTTTGATCCAAAAAACTTATGATCCAAGCTCCAAGATCCAGGGCCATTGAAAAAGTAGACAAGCCCGAAAAGAACAAACATAAAGGGGTGCTGGTCTTCATACCAAAACCGCCCATTGCCCAAATAAAATGTGATGTATAAAAATGTGATGATAATCAAGATCGAACCCAGCCTAGTAAATAGTCCCAGGAACAAGGAAATACCGGCAATGAGTTCAAATGACTTTCCGGCGTATACTAAAAATACACCGTAGGTACCTTTAAAACTATCCCAAGTGGCATACTCATCCATCAAGCTCGTATTGAAGACCTCCAGGCCATGATAGATCAGCAGCAAGCCGAGCATAATACGTATAACGCCCATTCCATTGTTCGGCCCATAGGGCAATCCAACCAATACCGATTTCCAATTCATCCGCTACTATACTTTTATTTACAAAAGACGCAACCTAAATCACTTGGGCTTTATAAAATAGAGGGAGGTTCCATCCAAATCATTGAAATACAGAAACTGCCCACCTGCTTCCTTTCTTTCGGTGACTACTATATGTTGTTTCAACAATATACTTTTTGCGTTTTCAAAATCGTCGGTGGCAAAACCGATCGAAACAGTACCGGAAGTGCCTGTCCAATTCATTTCCTCGGTCGGATGAAGTCCGATCGTAATATCCGGTGCGGTCATTTGGGCATAATGTTCCCCCCATCGTTTCTTTATTTGAAGGCCGATTCCTTCGTAAAACAAAATCGATTGGTTTAAGTTCCTTACGTTGATGGTAACATTCGTATCTTTTATGTCCATGGCCTTCGAACTAAATTAAAATTATTTACAAATCATTTTTCTACAAGCCTTCCTATCGGTACAAATAGCCTCCAATATTTTGAAGAATTGACGCTGCTTTCACGGTTTATTTTTTGTTGCCGTCTGTTTGTTTCCTTTCTATAAATCCGTTGGGCGTAAGCACCTCTATTTTTTCGGTATGTGCTTCTACTTCTGCTTTTGTCAACCATGCATCCCGCAATTCTTTTTTAGAGAACAACTCCAACTGATCTCCGTTATGCGGGGAATCTTTTTGCGTCGCATTGCCATAACTTAATAATACCTTTGCCCTAACGTTATCTCCGAACTCGATTACCCCCACCCAGGAATCTCCTCCACCCACGTACATATTATTTTCATCCGCACCCCCGGGCCATGCCACCCTAAAAACCCCCATTGATCCATCAATGCCATTTGCCGGCAGATTTTTCCCGTTATAGCTTATTCTATAATAATCGCCCCATGCGGTATTTAAGCTACCGAATTTCGTTTCAATTTCGATGGCGGCTTGTTCCAATAATTGAACGGCTTGATCAGGGTATGCCAGACCATCCGGGGTTGTATTGGGTTTTTCTATGTCCCATTGTTCAGCATAGTTCGAATCTTTCCATACATTAAATTTTTGTGCCCACCCGTAAAATAACAACATGCCTTTACTATCTGAATCGGCTTCCCGATCCCAGTTTTCCAAAACATTTTTGGCCTCCTTTGCTTTATCCGAATCAGAGGCATCGACGGCCTTGAACAGATCATCTAAAATTCTATCGGCGAATTCTAAGCGCGTTGAGAGTTTGTAATCTACCAATTCATCAAACGTTATCGATTCATCCTCCATAAGCATTTTTGCAGCACGTTGGGGTCTAAATGCCATATTTTGTGGCGCCATATATCCCGGATAATCATTAGGGTCCAAGGTCA
>JALHST010000080.1 GCA_022865355.1 Maribacter sp.
ACAACCAGACCGTTATTGACATCAATTATTTAACCCTTTAAAATTAGCAGTATGTATCGATTTATAGGAAATATATTCTTATCCATGATTTTTGTGGCCTTGTCTAGTTGTGGTAATGGAAATAATGCCAACCAGAACGACCCCGATACAGCTACGGCTGATGATGCGCGCATAATAGTAACCCAAGCGCAATTTGAACAAAACGCGATGCAAATGGGAAGTCTACAGGAAATTACGTTTCCATTGACCGTACATGCCAATGGCATGATCGATGTCCCCCCGGAAAACCGAGCGGTGGTAAGCGCAATTATGGGCGGATATATCAAAACCACCCCTTTGTTGATCGGCGATTACGTGAAAAAAGGGCAATCTTTGGCAACCATTGAAAATCCCGAATTCGTAACCCTGCAACAAGATTATATGCAGATCAAACAGCAATTGAATTACTTGCGATCAGAATACGAACGTCAAAAAACCATGGTCGCCGAAAATATCACTTCCCAAAAGAACTTTTTGAAGGCCGAGAGTGATTTCAATACGGCCACCGCCAAATTAAACGGTCTCTCAAAACAATTGACTATGCTCAATATATCGCCGTCAGAAGTCGAAAATGGAACTATCACGTCCTTAGTTACCCTATATGCCCCTATTCCCGGCAGTGTTACCAAGATATACGTTAACAAAGGCACCTATGTGTCGCCGGCTTCGCCCATATTGGAAATTGTAGATAATGACCATATCCATTTAGAACTATCGGTGTTTGAAAAGGACATCTTAAAATTAAAAAAAGAACAAAAAATACTATTTAAAATTCCCGAAGCATCCTCCGAAATCTATGAAGGGGAAGTACATTTGATCGGAACCTCTATTGATGAAAACAGGACCATCAAGGTGCATGGCCATCCCACAAACGATAAAAATCACAATTTTTTGACCGGAATGTTCGTAGATGCTTCCATAATTATCGATACCACATCGGCAAAGGCATTGCCATCGGAAGCCATCGTAACCATTGATGGTATTTCCTACGGACTTTTGCTGGATTCAGAGGATGGTAAAAATCGCTATTTTAAGCAGGTTATTCTTCAAACCGGGGATTCGTTCGATGGATATACACATATAAAGAATTCAAACGCGTTCACACCCAGTGACAGGTTTTTGACCAAAGGTGCCTTTAATCTTATGGGTGAGTAATTCGTAGTGCCCGCCTAATTATCCCGAACAATGAGCACCGGAATAGTCACTTTATGACGCACCGCATCGACCGTTGTTCCAAATAGAAGGTCCTTGAATAAGGTATGCCCGTGAGATCCCAATATCAAAATATCGAAATTTCCCTTATTGACGATTTCTGGTATTTTTTTCTTGGGATTGCCGAACCCGAGTTGCACCTCGACCTGATACCCCATTTCAATAAGCCTTGATTGGTAATCCCGTAAGTACTGCCGATCACTCGAAGTTTCAAAATCGGCTATACTGCTTCCATAAATCAAGGCTCCGGCCGTTTCAACAATGTGGATCAAGGTAAAGGAGGCTGCCTTGGTACCCAATTGAAGTGCACTGGCGACCGATTTGTCATCGACCTTAGAAAAATCAAGGGCTATGGCAATTCGGCGATAGTGGATCATATCGGGTTTTATGTCCAATATTACTTCCCGTATATGGGGTACCATATTGGGCTCGCTTATTTTTGTGCGAAGCATCGGCTTGGCCATAATATAAAGAAGGAGTGCCAAGGCGCCTATGGCAATGGGTACGACAAATATCCAAATGTAAATTGGCTCCTGACTGGTATTCAACCAACTTGTTATTTCATCTAAGACAAGCTTGGCGTTCAAGGCAACAATAACCAAGGCTACACTCCACGAAGCCAATTTTGTCCATACCCCGATGGCAAAAGAACCCATCTTTTTTTTGTCACTGACAAAATGAATAAGCGGTATAATGGCAAAGCCCAATTGCAAACTCAATACTACTTGACTGAGCACCAACAAGTCCCCTGTTGCCCTTTCCCCAAAATAAATGACCGTTATCAAAGCAGGTATGATGGCAATGATACGGGTGATGATACGACGAACCCAGGGCTGAATGCGCAGATTTAAATAGCCTTCCATGACGATCTGGCCTGCCAAAGTTCCTGTAATGGTACTGCTCTGTCCTGCGGCAATCAAGGCCAAGGCGAATAAGATAGCGGCCCATTTGCTTCCCAATAACGGCTCCAAAAGTTTGTGGGCATCCTGTATTTCGGCAACTTCGAACATGCCGTGTTTATAGAAAACGGCTGCAGCCAGGATGAGTATGGCCGCGTTCACGAAGAAGGCGAGATTCAGGGCAATGGCCGAATCGATTATATTATATTTTATGGCCTGTTTAATACCTTTTGGGTCTTTATCAAATTTTCGCGTCTGAACGAGGGATGAATGGAGGTAGAGGTTATGTGGCATGACGGTAGCACCTATTATTCCGATGGCGATGTACAGGGCGGCACTATTAGGGAGGGAAGGCACGAGCCCTGAAGCCACATCGACGATATCGGGCCGGGCCAAAACCATTTCGACCAAAAAGGAAATGCCGATGATGGCGATGAGTGCAATGATAAAGGCTTCCATCTTGCGAATGCCCTTGTTGATAAGGAACAATAACAAAAAAGTATCGAATACGGTGATACACACCCCCCAAAGCAATGGAATGTCGAACAACAATTGCAAACCGATGGCCATCCCCAATACTTCCGCCAGGTCACAGGCCGCAATGGCGATCTCGGCAAAAATATAAAGTATGAAATTCACGGGCCGGGAATACGTTTCGCGGGAGGCTTGTGCCAAATCCCGTCCCTGTACGATACCCAAGCGGGCACTCAAACTTTGCAGTAGTAAGGCCATGATATTCGACATGAGCAACACCCACAACAATTTGTACCCGAACTGACTACCGCCTGCTAAATCGGTCGCCCAATTGCCGGGATCCATATACCCTACGCTGATCAAATAGGCAGGACCAAAGAAGGCGGCAATCTTTTTCCAGACCGAGGCATTTTGCGATACCGACACCGATCCATGTACTTCTTCCAGCGACTTACTTTTCTCCTTGTCCATTTTCAATCGTGTTAATCCGGGTTTCTAAAACCGACACCTGCGCTCAATAATAGGTCTTGTCTTTGGGTACTACTACTTCCCTAAAAGATTCATAGTATCTCCCCGATCCTACCTGTTGGCACCTTTGAGTAACAATACGGGCCGATTCGGTCACATCAGGCCTGTCTGTTACCATTTGTACGGGCTCGGTAGTGATTTCCTGTGCCATCGCCTCTCCCCAAAAAAAGAAGCCTGCCAAAAAGCCGGAATATTTTTTTAATCGTAGTATCATACTAAGTTGACAAATATATTGCCAGCTATTTGTTCTGAAATCAGCAAGTTCCGCTGCTTTATCTGGATATGGAGCGAACCATCGAATTCTTCTTTATCCAGTACTTTAATCATATCGCCCAATGCGATTTTATGCTTATCCAAAAACTTCAGAAAGGTGGCCGAAGAATCCTTCACCCCAATGCAAACTCCAATTGAGTTGATGGGCGTCTCGCTCAACAATAATTTCACCGTCTCCTTAAATTTCCCGTCTTTTGTGGGTATGGGATCCCCATGGGGGTCTAATTTTGGATGGCCAAGATAGGTGTCGAGCTTATCAATTAATTTCTCACTTTTTATGTGTTCCAACTGTTCGGCGACCTCATGGACTTCATCCCATTGAAAATCGAGCTTGTCCACTAAAAAGACCTCCCAAAGTCGATGCTTCCGAATAATCGATAAGGCCTTGTTGCGCCCCAATTCGGTCAACGAAACCCCTTGGTATTTTTTGTAATTCACCAAATCCTTGTCGGATAGCTTTTTAATCATATCGGTCACCGAAGACGGTTTGGTCTCCATTTTTTCGGCGATGGCATTCGTCGATACCATTTTTTCATTTCCTATTCCCAAATGGTAAATAGCCTTAATGTAGTTTTCTTCCGAAAAGGTCATTCCATATTATTTATACAAACAAAAATACTATTTTTTATAAAACAAAATATTTTTTTAGTTATATCTAAATATGATTTGTTTGTGAACGCATAAAGTTGATTACCTTGCCACCAACTATGCGTGCTGTCAAAAAATTCGATTATATCATCGTAGGGGCCGGTGCAGCAGGCCTCTTATTGGCCGATGCGTTGGGAAAAGATCCATTTTTTAGTAAAAAGTCGATTTTACTGGTAGACAAGCAAACCAAAAACTCCAATGACCGTACCTGGTGTTTTTGGGAGAAGGGCAAAGGTGCCTTCGATACCATTTTGTATCGCAGCTGGAGCAAGATGTACATCGCAGGTCAGCAATATGCGAATACGTTCGATATCTCGCCCTATCGATATAAGATGTTAAAGGGCATCGACTTTTATAACGAATATCTTTCTCGAATTGCCACATATGACAATATTACTTTCCTTCACGAGGCGGTCACGCGAATAACGGAGGTCGATTCGCTGGTACGTGTTGAAACCGAGAAGAATAGGTATATGGCGAACAAAGTCTTCAACAGTATATTTAATTTCGAATCGCTTACGGCTCAGCAAAAATATCCGGTATTGCAGCAGCACTTTTTGGGTTGGTTTGTAAAAAGTGATCGTCCCATATTTGATCAAGATCAAGCGACTTTTATGGACTTCTCAATTCCCCAAAATGGCAATACCCGTTTTATGTATGTCTTACCCTTTTCACCCACCGAAGCCTTGCTAGAGTACACCCTCTTCTCTGAAAAATTGCTTCCTACGATTGAATATGAAACGGCCATCAAGGCCTATCTTGAAGACAACTTACATTGTGGATTCTATAATATATTAGACAAGGAAAAGGGCAGCATTCCCATGACGTGTTATGATTTTTCAAGCCAAACAACACAAAATACCATAAATATCGGCACTGCCGGTGGTTGGGCGAAACCTAGTACGGGATTCACCTTTCGGAATACATTCAAAAAAACAACTCTTTTGGTGGCCCATTTGAAAGCGGGTAAATCTTTGACCTCCTTTTCAAAAAAAAATAAATTTTGGTACTATGACTTGCTGCTGCTCGACATTCTCTATAATGAAAACGCAAAAGGTCATTACATTTTCGAAAGCCTATTTAAAAATCGGAAGCCCAGCTTAATCTTCAAATTTCTGGACGAAGAGACCAGTTTATGGGAAGACCTTAAGATAATCTCGGCCTGCCCGAAGAAAGTATTCGTAAAAGCCCTATTTAAAAGGCTTAGAGGGCGAATGTCGCCCAAATTCTCCTAGTTTCAATTTTATTATAATTAACATTGGACCCATAATATGTTAAAAATCGTATTGGATATTTAAGATATTTTTAAGTTATTGTGCATTTCTAAGTCAAATTCATATATTTACTAATCAAACAACCTTTTAGAACCTAAAGAATATGAAGAACCAGCCTATTTTCAAAAAGAAGCGTGGAATTACGTGTTACACCTTTTTTACCCTATTTTTCTTTTTTGGTGGAATTCTATTTTCCATTGGTCTCGCCCAAACGACCGTCACAGGGAACGTAACATCGGCGGAGGATGGGATGCCCTTGCCAGGGGTCTCGGTCATAGATAGCAACAACCCTACGACCGGGGTGAATACCGATTTTGATGGGAATTATTCCATCAACTTGGACAATGGCAATGCCAGTCTGCGGTTCAGTTATATCGGCTTTAAACCCTCGGTGGTTGCCGTCAACGACCAAACCGTCATCAATGTCGTTTTGGAGGTGGATGTCGCTAATTTGGACGAAGTAGTGGTAGTGGGTTATGGTACTCAAAAGAAAGCCACGGTAACCGGTGCAGTGGCCGCCGTACAGGGCGACATTCTGGAAACCTCGCCTGCCATAAGTATTTCCAACTCCTTAGCAGGACGTTTGCCTGGATTGGTGGTCATACAGACCAATGGGGAGCCCGGAAACGACGAATCTTCAATTAGCATCCGAGGTACGAATACCTTGGGTAATAATCAACCGCTTATCGTAATCGATGGTATCCCGGATCGTGATGGGGGAATTGGCCGTTTAAACGGATACGATATTGAAAATATATCGGTTTTGAAAGATGCCTCGGCCGCCATTTATGGAGCCCGAGCAGCTAACGGGGCCATCATCGTCACCACCAAACAAGGCAGATCGGGAAAGCCTACGATTACCTATGATGCCAATTTTGGACTGAACCAGCCGACCTTACTTCCAGAAATGTCGAATGCGGTTGAATATGCCAAAATACGAAATGAATTTCCTATCTATAATATCCCCGCTAACGAATGGGATTCGGCCTGGGCCAGCATGCAGTCTACAGGTAGTTATACTTCGCCTACCGCCGGTGTTGGCACCATCAATGCTCCTTTTAGCCCAGAGGCTGTAACGGCGTTCGGGAATGGCTCAGATCCTTATTTGTACCCGAATACCGATTGGTTCGGGGATACCTTTAAAGAGTGGGCCGGGCAAAGCAACCATAATTTATCGATACGTGGAGGTAGCGAAGCTATAAAGTACTTTTCGTCCTTGGGGTATACCAATCAGGAAGCTGCCTACAAAAACTCAGCCAACCGGTTCCAACAATATAATTTTAGGATCAATACCGACGCGAAAATTAATGAGTATATAAATACTAAAATAGGTATCGCAGCGCGAAAAGAAATACGTCAATTCCCGACCGAAGGAGCGGGGGCCATTTTTCGTATGTTGATGCGGGGGAAACCGACCGATGTGGCGGTTTGGCCAAATGGCCTGCCCGGACCCGATATTGAAAACGGGCAGAACCCCGTAGTGATCACCACCAATGAGACTGGGTATAATAAGCAACCGACCGATTATCTGCAGTTCACGGGATCTATCGATTTTACCAACCCTTGGGTAGATGGTTTGAAATTGACCCTTCTGGCCGGTATCGATCAAAGCCAATCGCGTTTAAAGCGATGGGATACCCCATGGACCCTCTATTACTTAAACCGGGATGAATACATTGCCACGGGCAATGTCGTTTTAGACGGTGCCGTACGGTCTAATTTTACGGATCCCCGCTTGACGCAGAGTGCTGTAAATACGTTAAACACCAATTTAACGGCCCTTTTAAATTATGATCGCACCTTTGGGGAAGATCATACCATCAATTTATTGGCAGGGGTTACCAAAGAGGTATTCCAAGGGGAGAACTTTTTGGCCTTCCGAAGAAATTTCATCTCACCGGCCGTCGATCAACTATTCGCCGGGGGTTCTGTTGGCCAAAATACCGATGGCAGTGCGTATAACAGAACCCGGTTGGGCTACTATGGCCGTGTTCAATATAACTTTCAGGAAAAATACCTAGCCGAATTTATCTGGCG
>JALHST010000081.1 GCA_022865355.1 Maribacter sp.
ACCCCAATTGTCAAAATACCTAAAAACTCACCCATGGGAGAGGCAAGATTCTGGCGATTTAACAGCTTGTTCGAATACTGGAAAAACCGCTGCGTAGAGGCCTGAAAGGTTCTATAAAATCTTCCTTCGGCGTTGAATGCTTTGATTACCCGCAGCCCGCCCAAGGTCTCCTCGACAATCGATAAAAAGTGACCTTGTTCCCGCTGTACGTTATCCGATTGTTTTTTGAGCGATTTCCCGATCCATGAAATGATGGCACCAGAAATGGGGATGAATATGAATACGAAAACGGTTAGTTTGCTGCTGATCAAAAACATGACGATGATCGTGAACAAAATGGTCAAGGGTTCACGAACGATCAATTCGAGTACCGAAAGAAAGGAGTGCTGAATTTCCAAGACATCAGAGGTGATGCGGGCCAAGACATCGCCTTTTCTTTTTTCCGAATAATAGGATATCGGTAGGTCTGTAATTTTTTGGTACATGGCATTTCGGATATCCTTGAGAACACCGTTTCTAAGAAAGGTAATAAAGTACATGGCCAGGTAATTGAACAGGTTTTTCAACAAAAAAAGTGCTAGTACCAAACCAATCACCAAAACCAAGCCCTTCATCTGATTTTCCCCGGCGAATTGGGTAACCTGGTAGTTCATGTAGTCCATGAAATAATCTTTCGATTTACCGATGCCCATAAAAACCGGCGGGTTCTCAAGCTGTTTTGCCTTGTCGAACAAAACGTTCAACATGGGAATTAGGGCCGCAAACGAAAGTGCGCTAAAGAGTGCGTACAGGATATTGAAAAATATATTTAAGTAGCCATATTTGCGGTAGGGTTTCGCGAAGCGAAGAATTTTCTTGAAATATTCCATTAATGCAGTTTCAATTCCCTAAGAATGCGATTAATTTTAGAATCTAATTCCCTATCGACTTTTTTAAAGTTTTCGGCCTTATCCAATGCGGCATTTATGCTGAAATAGAACTTGATCTTCGGTTCGGTTCCGCTTGGTCTGGCGGCCATTCTTGTGCCATCTTCAGTGGTATAGATCAACACATTCGATTTTGGAATATCGATGGTGACCACTTTACCGGTATGTAGGTTCTTTGAGGTAGAAGTATTATAATCATCTACGATGATAACTTTTGAGCCATCGATACTTTTTACGGGATTTTCATTAAAATCGACCATCATTTGATCGATTTCTTCGGCGCCACTGATGCCTTTTTTAGTCAAGGAGACCAGTTTTTCCTTGTAGAAGCCATAGTTTACATAACAATTGATAAGCTCTTTATAGAAGGAGCTGTTATTCGCCTTGGCATTGGCCGCCACTTCGCAGGCCAATAGGGTAGAAGTCACGGCGTCCTTATCCCTTACAAAATCGCCCACCATAAATCCGAAACTTTCCTCGCCACCGCCGATAAAATGTTGTTCAGGAAAATCGTTAATCATTTTGGCGATCCATTTAAAACCGGTTAATGCCGTTTTAAACTCTACGCCATAGGCCTTTGCCAATGCGGTCATCATCGGGGTCGATACGATAGTGGATGCTATAAATTCGTTGCCCGTCATACCACTATTCTTACGCTGATCGAGGAGGAATTTTGTCATCAAGACCATGGTCTGGTTGCCGTTTAGGATTTCCATTTCGCCTTCGAGATTTCGAATGGCTATGCCGAGCCGATCGCTATCCGGGTCGGTTCCAATGACCATATCGGCGCCAATTTCCTCCGCTTTTTTTATGGCCATTGACAAGGCTTCCGGTTCCTCAGGGTTTGGGGAAACTACGGTAGGGAAGTTGCCATCGGGCTTGGCCTGTTCTTCAATAAGCGTAACATTTTTATACCCGGCACGTTTCAAAACCTCAGGTATTACCGTTATCGAGGTGCCATGAAGGGAAGTAAAGACAATTTTGAAATCGTCCTTGCCTTTGGCATTGAAATTCCCATTCGCTACCGAGGCATTGATAAAGGCCTCGTCTACTTCTGTGTCAATGAGATGGATCAAACTGCGATCTGCCTTAAATTTTATGTTCCCATAATCAAGGGCATTGATTTCGGCTATGATTTCATGATCTTGAGGGGGCACGATTTGTCCACCGTCTGTCCAATACACCTTATAACCATTATATTCAGGTGGATTATGCGAAGCAGTCAAGACGATGCCCGCATGGCACTTTAAATGCCGCACTGCAAATGAAAGTTCGGGCGTGGTCCTTAGCTCGGAAAAGAGATACACCTTAATGCCATTGGCAGAAAATACCTCTGCAACCGTTCTGGCCAACGTATCGCTATTATGGCGACAGTCATAGGCTATCACCACTTTTATATCACTGCCGGCATATACTTTTTTTAGGTAATTGCTTAATCCCTGCGTACTTTTCCCCAAGGTATATTTGTTAATTCGATTGGTGCCGACGCCCATGATACCGCGCATACCCCCCGTACCGAATTCCAAATTTTTATAAAAACTATCCTTGAGTTCCTCCCCGTTTTGGGCAAGAAGTTCTTTTACCTTAGACCGGGTTTCCGCATCAAAGGATGCAGCATCCCAAGATTTAGCCGTAGATATGTATGAGTCCATAAAGATCAATTTTCATTAAATATTTTTACTTAAATCCCTATTACTTGTCAACTGCAAGATTGAGTTTCTCTACAATCGTATAGCGGGGTTCATTTTTTCGGGAGCGTATCAAAATTTCGCCCAAAAACCCGGCTAAAAATAATTGGGTACCAATGATCATAGCCGTTAGGGAAATATAGAATTGCGGTCGTTCGGTAATCAGCCTTCCTGTTGGCTCCAATAGGAGTTTGTCAATACCCAAATAAAGCGCAAACCCAAATCCAACGATAAACATAAGCACTCCGAGTGCACCAAAAAGATGCATGGGACGACGGCCAAATTTTGACACGAACCAAATTGTTATCAAATCTAGAAATCCGTTGATAAATCGCTCCATACCAAATTTTGTTTTACCATATTTTCGCGCTTGGTGCTGAACCACCTTTTCACCAATATTTGAAAACCCCGCATTTTTTGCGAGGACCGGAATATACCGGTGCATTTCGCCTGAAACTTCGATATTCTTTACCACTTCTTTGTCAAAGGCCTTCAAGCCACAATTAAAATCGTTCAGATGCACCCCCGACGTTTTTCGGGCGGCCCAATTGAACAACTTCGAAGGCATATTCTTGGAGATGAAAGAATCGTATCTTTTTTTCTTCCAGCCCGATACCAGGTCATAGCCATCGTTCTTTATAAGATGGTACATTTCCGGAATTTCCTCTGGGTTATCTTGTAAATCGGCATCCATAGTGATTATAACCTCACCCTGTGCCGCTTTAAATCCTGCGTGTAATGCCTGTGATTTGCCAAAGTTTTTTGGAAATCGAATGGCCTTTGCATTCGGGTTTGATTTACAAAGTTTAGAGAGGATATTCCATGACCCATCGGTACTGCCATCATCGATGAAAAGAATTTCATAAGAATAGTGATTAGATTGCATTACCGATACAATCCAATCATGAAGTTCTAATAAGGATTCTTCCTCATTGAGTAAGGGAATAACAATCGATAAATTCATGCAGTACTTCTGATATTAGGTTCAAAAGTACAAATAATACTATTCTGGCTTGTTCTTTTTAATTATCAAGCCAATTACCAAGGAAATTATCAAACCGAACAAAACACTTACAATGAGATAGATCGGATATCCTACCCAAAAGAATTTTTTGCCCATTTCCTTGCCTTGTTCGACTTGCTCAGAGGTCATCTTCCCATTGGCCATAGCCTCGGCCATTTGAGCATCCATCGCTTTGTCCATAAAATTTGGATCAATATAATTTGCCAAAGCATATTGGTACACTACACCGATAATTGCCGCTATTAAGGCCGCTCCAACCCCAACTTTTAAGGCTTCAGAAAGGGTTAGGAAACCATCATTATTTTTTTTGAACTGGTTAATGGCAAAAAATAACACTACTACGGTGATTAGTACACCCACTATGGTAACTGCCGTATTTCTTTGATAGTGCATATCCAAGGTATACAACATAATCCCGAAGATGACACTTATGACGCCAAGTATTAGGCCGAAATTCAATGCGTACTTTCCTGTTTTTGGTTGGTTTTCTTCCATGTTGTTAATATTATGGTTATTTAAAAGTTAGTTGCGACAAGGCGCATTTTGTTAGATCTAAAAATACAATTTTTTTCTTTCTTTTTTTTGAATATTAAAATTGTAGGTTACGGAAAAATACTTAAATTTGCAGCTCTAAAAATAGATGGTATAAAGTTTTTACAATGAGAAAAGGCATTCACCCAGAGAATTATAGATTGGTAGCCTTCAAGGACATGTCAAATGACGAAGTGTTCTTGACAAAATCTACCGCCGATACAAAAGAAACCTTGGAAGTTGATGGGGTCGAATATCCATTGGTCAAATTGGAAATCTCAAGAACATCACATCCTTTCTATACCGGCAAGGCAAAATTCTTGGATACGGCCGGACGTATCGACAAATTCAAGAACAAATACGATAAGTTTAAGAAGGGCGGTACATCCGAGGAAATTAAGACGAAGGAAACTCCTAAAGTTGCTGCGAAAACTGCTGCTAAGGAAGCTCCAAAAGGCGAGATCAAATCCAATTCGGAAGAAGAATAGCATTATACAAATAAAAATTTTGTAACAACGCCTTCGAATTTTCGAAGGCGTTGTTTTTTATACCCCTCTAAGATTCTTCCGCGGGGTCGAATTATTTAAATTGATCATAAAGGTGCTATAAAGATTCCCTATTTTTGTGGTAAATAGTCAAACCCATGAATTATATTCTCTTTGACGGAGCCGCGCGGGATGCCCTCTTACCCTTTACATTCACGCGCCCGGTTGCCGATATACGAATCGGCATTTTGACCATTCGCGAAAAATGGGAAAAATTCTTGGGCAACCGTACATCAACACGCACTGAAAACTACCTTCAAGAAAAGTATCCCCTTATTTTAGAGGCCGCAAACGTTCTGATCGATGCTTCCTTCCTACCCACATTAGATCTGGTGAACCTAGTGAAACGACTGGCGCCAAAAGAGGTGATTTTTCATGACGGGGTGGTCATCGCTTATCGCACACAAAACGCGGAGCAAGAAGTAGACTTCTCAGAATACAAACCTATCGACTATTCTGGGGAAATACTGCGCATCGTAAATACGTGGGACATTTTTTCAAAAAATGGCGAAGCGTTGCAGGCCGATTTTGATTTGATTACTTCCGGTAGAAAAAGTGCCCCCATTTCCAGAACGAATCGGCTTATTAATGAGGGCAATATTTTTTTGGAAGCAGGGGCACAGGTAGAGCACAGTATTTTGAATGCTACTGATGGTCCCATTTATCTTGGGAAGGATTCGGAGATTTGGGAAGGAAATCTGATCCGGGGCGCTTTTGCCCTATGTGAGAACGCCATTGTGAAAATGGGCGCCAAGATCTACGGCCCAACGACCGTAGGACCGTACGGAAAGGTTTGCGGGGAAATTAGCAATTCGGTCATTTTTGGATATTCGAGCAAGGGGCACGAGGGGTATTTGGGAAATGCCGTATTGGGGGAATGGTGCAATATTGGCGCCGATAGCAACAATTCGAACCTTAAAAATAATTATGCCAAGGTGCGCATGTGGAACTATGCCACCGAAAGATTCGATCAAACCGGACTGCAGTTCTGTGGCCTGATGATGGGAGACCATAGCAAAAGTGCCATTAACACCATGTTTAATACCGGCACGGTTATCGGGGTAAATTGTAACATCTACGTGCCCGGCTTTCCACGCAATTTCGTACCCAGTTTCAGCTGGGGGGGGGCGTCGGGTTTTACGTCCTATCCAACGGCAAAGGCCTTTGAGGCCGCTAAGGTGATGATGGCCCGAAGAGGAGTGGAATTCAATGATGTGGAGGCTCGTATTTTGGAAAATGTCTTTGAATTGACAAAAAAATATAGAAACTATTAAGCGCTTAGGCTCTTCGTGGTGTTTATTTTCCTCAGTAGAAAGTAGGCAGTAGCTATTTGCAAATTCCAAAATCCACCCCGATAGTTATCGGGGCCAAAATCTAAAATCCAAATTCCAATAACTAAGTAACCAAAAACCATTAACTAGAAAACCCCTCAACTTTATTTACCTTTGCAATCCTTAAATTCTGAAATCAACAAGTGTTTTGAAACTAGAAACTTTAGCAACGACCTATCGAAACGATGTACCCACTAGAAAAAAGGTGGCCTTCTATACTTTAGGCTGTAAACTTAATTTCTCGGAAACTTCAACCATAGCAAGAGGCCTTGGTGATGAGGGGTATCAACGGGTAGATTTCAGCGAATGGGCCGATATGTACGTCATCAACACCTGTTCGGTCACCGAAAATGCCGATAAACGCTTTAAGAGTATAGTCAAACAGGCCCAAAAGATAAATCCAGATGCCTTCGTGGCCGCCATTGGATGCTATGCACAATTAAAACCCGAGCAGCTGGCCGCCGTTGATGGCGTAGATCTTGTTTTAGGCGCCACTGAAAAATTCAAGATCGCCGATTATGTAAACCAGCTATTTAGTACCCCCGCCCGCATTAAGGGTATCGCTGAAATATATTCATGCGAAATCGAAGAAGTTGATTTATATGTAGGGAGCTATGCCATTGGCGACCGAACAAGGGCCTTTTTAAAGGTACAGGACGGGTGTGATTACAAATGCACTTACTGCACCATTCCATTGGCACGTGGTATCTCAAGAAGCGATTCATTGGGCAATGTAATAAAAAACGCAATTGAAATTAGTTCCCAAGGAATAAAGGAAATTGTTTTGACCGGCGTCAATATAGGCGATTATGGGAAAGGCGAATTCGGAAATAAAAAACATGAGCATAGCTTTTTTGATCTGGTGCAGGCGTTAGACGCGGTCGAGGGCCTTGATCGCATACGAATTTCTTCCATTGAGCCAAATCTACTCGCAAACGATACCATCGATTTTGTTGCCCAAAGTAACGTATTCGTGCCGCACTTTCATATTCCCCTTCAGAGTGGAAGCGACCGAATACTTAAATTGATGCGCCGTAGGTATCTGCGCGATCTTTATGTGAATAGAGTGAATAGAATAAAGGAAACCATGCCGAATGCCTGCATTGGCGTCGATGTAATTGTAGGCTTTCCCGGGGAGACCGATGGTCTTTTCTTGGAAACCTATCATTTTTTAAACGCATTGGATATTTCTTATTTGCATGTATTTACCTACTCGGAGCGAGACAATACGCCGGCGGCGACCATGGAAGGATCCGTTCCGAAAAAAATAAGGAACAAGAGAAGTAAGATGCTGCGCGCACTTTCTGCCAAGAAAAGACGGGCCTTTTATGAAAGCCAATTAGGTGCCGAAAGCACTGTTTTGTTCGAAGGGGGCAATAAAGAGGGCTATATTCATGGCTTTACCGAAAACTACGTCAAGGTGAAGGCACCTTGGGACCCTGAACTTGTTAATACACTCCACAAGATAGTGCTAAAGAATATCGATAACGATGGCATTGTGAGGTTTGATTTTATAGAGCGTACAGCACATCTGCAAAGTGGCCTAAAATAAAAAATCCCGTTAGAAAACGGGATTTGGGTACTTTTAAAATTGTAAACTAGATACGAATACCAACCGGCAACATTTCTTTGTACTGTCTGTTCTTGCGCAAAAAGCCAGCAATTTGTGGACTGGTCGGAACAACCCGTAGATTCTGATTTTGAATGTGATGCAGTACCGACTTAATAAAATCTTCTTTAAAACCTTCAACTGTAATTTCTTCGGGAATGACCAATTTGGTCAAAAAAACTTTACGTTCTTGGGAAGAGTACTCGATTTTGGCTAAATGTCCATCTACCCTGGTTTCAAATTGGCGCAAAAAACTGTTGTCCTTAACTTCTACTTCATTCATATAGTTTGATTTAAATTGGTCTTAGACAAAAAAATTACAATGTTCTCGTATTGTAATTTTATACTTTTAAATAAAGGATGTATTATTTGGGGTAATTCAGGCAACTGGAACAAAAGTAGTAAAAATAATGCAATTTTCCTAGTAAAATATTAGCTTGCCATCTATGAATAGTACTAGGATTCAGGTTTATTTTATGCCCGGAATGGCGGCAAACTCAGGGATTTTTGAGAACATACACCTTCCAAAACTAAATTTCGAACCACATTTCTTAGAATGGTTCGTCCCTAAAAAAGAGATGACCCTTACGGAATATGCCGCTTTAATGAATAAGCAGGTGGTGCACCCTAATCCAGTACTTATAGGGGTATCATTCGGAGGTATTTTGGTTCAGGAGATGGGCAAATTGATAAAGACGCGAAAAGTGATCATTATTTCAAGTGTAAAATATACGTCAGAACTTCCCAAGCGAATGATCTTTGCAAAATATACCAAAATCCACAAATTACTGCCGACCGGTTTGGTAAATAATGTACAATTACTTGCGAAATATGCCTTTGGTGAAACCGTGTTAAAGCGTTTGGAACTTTATCAAAAATATCTCTCGATTCGCGATACGTATTATTTGGATTGGGCCATAGATCAAATGGTACAATGGAAACAAACAGAATGTCTCGATAACCTTGTGCACATTCATGGGGAAAAAGACGCCGTTTTTCCAATCGCCAATATTCACGATTGCATTCACGTTCGCAACGGTACGCACACCATGATCATTCATCGGGCCAAATGGTTTAATGAACACCTCCCAACAATTATTTTGGATTAAGCGAGTTGTAATACTACCTTTGAATAACTTATAAAATTGAAACCATGAAGATTTTAAAGAATATATTGATGCTTTTGGGCGTCTTCTTTGTAGTAAGTACGCTGGTCTTTGCCGTACAGGATTACAATGGATTTGATAAAAATGAAGGTATTACCAGCGTAACCGAAAAAAATGTGGCCAATGGATATAGGATAAGTACGATCGAAATCCCCAAAAATCTGAACTTTGCCGGTGAAGCGGTTCCAATGGAAGACCCGGAAGTAATGGAACGTGTGGATCGGGAATTCTTGGTGAATACCTATTGGCAATCAAATGCGCTCTTGTTGATGAAAAGGGCCAATAAATATTTTCCTATCATAGAACCCATTCTGGCCAAGAACGGCATCCCTGATGATTTTAAATATTTAGCGGTCGCCGAAAGTGGTCTTCAGAATGTGGTTTCTCCTGCGGGAGCAACCGGTTTTTGGCAAATAATGAAAGCCACAGGCAAACAATACGGTATAGAAATCAATGATAATATCGATGAACGGTACCACATCGAAAAAGCCACCGAGGTGGCCTGCCAATATATTAAGGCCTATAAAGAAAAGTATGGTAGCTGGACAATGGCCGCCGCTACTTACAATACCGGTACCGGCTCGATTGATAAGTTTATGGGAATTCAAAAAGCCGATGATTATTATGATCTTTTGCTTGGGGAGGAAACGGGACGTTATGTATTTCGGATCATGGCCATCAAGGAAATTTTGTCCAATCCCGAAAAATATGGCTTCGATATTTCCAAGGAGGATATGTACAGTGCCATACCGACATTTAAAGTGGAGGTAAATGAACCGGTATTAAGTTTTGCCGATTTCGCCAAACAGTACGAAATCAATTACAAGATTTTAAAACGTCACAATCCTTGGTTGCGCGAGCCTTATTTGAACAATGCGTCAAATAAAACCTATATTATAGAGATACCTAACAAAGGCTACTACAAGGTGGGTAAATAATGTGGACTTTTGTCAAAGAGAATGTTTGGCCCGTACTTTTTACGCTCAACTATCTTCTGGTAGCCGTAATGGTCGTTTTTATACTTCTTAGAAATAGCAACCCTGTCAAGACCTTAACGTATTTATTTGCACTCGTCACTTTGCCCTTTCTCGGCTTATTGGTGTATTATCTCGTGGGTCGTGATCATCGAAAGAACAAGATATTCGAGAAAAAACGGTTTCTTGATAATGCCAAACTAAGGGAATGGAAGGCAAAGTTTGAATTAAACAAGGGCGAAAGGGATGACTTTGAGGAACAATTCGGGGAAGGCATATTCAAAATTTATAAACTGCTGCAGAATAATGAGAAAGCGGTATTGACTTTCGATAACGATGCCAAAATTTTGATAAACGGGGAGCATAAATTCAAAATGCTCAGAAAAGACCTGCGAAATGCAAAACACCATATTCATATGGAATATTTTATTATCGTAGATGATGAACTAGGCAAAGAAATCATAGAAATACTATTTGAAAAAGCACGGGAGGGGGTTCAAATTCGTTTAATTTATGATGATGTAGGAAGTAATCTCAGCGCCAAAACCAAAAGAAAATTGACGGCAAGTTCTATTGAACACTTTCCCTTTATGCCCGTCATATTTACAAATTCAACGAGTAAGTTAAACTATCGAGATCATAGAAAAATTGTGGTAATCGATGGGGAAATCGGCTATGTCGGGGGAATAAATATTGCTAAGAGATATGACAATACATACAAAAATGAGAGGTATTGGAGAGATACCCATCTGAGATTGGAGGGTAGTGCCGTTGGATCGCTCCAAACTTCCTTTTTATTGAGTTGGGAATTTGTCTCGACTAAGAAAATCAGAATTCAGAGCGCGATGTTCCCCAATCGAAAACCCATGTCAAAGGATCCCGTAGCCGTGCAAATCGCCGCTAGTGGACCTGATACCGACTGGGCGAATATAATGGAGGCCTTATTCGCGGCAATTAACGGTGCACGGGAGTATATTTATATAAGCTCGCCGTATTTGGTGCCAAACGATGAAATTATTACCGCTCTAAGTACGGCGTCCAGAAGCGGAGTGGAAGTTGCTATAATTATACCCTATAAATCAGATTCAATGGGCGCGCAATATGCCTCCGATTCCTATATTGAACAGTTCTTGTATTCAAACATTAAGGTTTTCAGGTATAAAAAAGGCTTTATGCATGCCAAATCAATTGTAATCGACGATGTCTTTACAAGTATTGGAACGGCCAACCTCGACTATAGGAGCTTTTCCATCAATTTTGAAATAAATGCCATGATGTACGGAACGAAAATGGCCAAGGAGATGAAAAAAGTCTTTCTTGAAGACCTTAAGGAATGTGAGCAAGTATATTTGGAACGCTGGGCAGAACGTTCTGTTACCAGGAAACTTAAGGAATCGGTTTGCAGGCTTTGGGGACCCTTGTTATAGGACGAAAACTATCTTATTTTTAAATTGCCATTGCGCGCATAACAATCGTGTCACTTTCAAAGTCTGTTTAAACTAGTAAAGAATTTATTTTCAAAGGGCTATAGAATGAGAATATCAAATCTTCTTCATCTGCTGTTGCATCATTTTTATTTGCTCGGTCAACATATTGTTCTTATCTAATTTTTTGGCCTCGTTCAATAACATCGTGGCCTCCCTTTTACGTCGTTTTTGCATGGCAATTCCAGCAAGGCTTAATTTGGCCATGGCCACGTCATAGTCCATTGTCAATCCCAATTTAAGAGCCTTTTTAAAGTATTTCTCAGCTTGCGTCAAATTCTTTTGTGAATGAATGATACCATGGAGGTAGTTGAAATAGCCCTGTTGTTTTTTTATGAGGGCAGACTCCGGATTCTTAATCCTGTCCAACCATTTTTGGGTGCCTTCCAAATCTTGCTTACGCATTCTCAAAAATGCCAGTAAAATCATCTCATTCCGAAAATACAGAAAGATGAAAATTAAGGAAAGTAATATTAAAAATATGCCATTGCCTATGTTTCCCTCAACAAATTGGTAACCCGAATAGGCAATGATAAGTCCGGCAATGATCAGTTTTATATTTTTATGGAACATGTATTTTGTTTATTAGTTCGTAGGTAATACTCGATTTAATTGTGGTCGGTATTTCTTTATTGCCCATTTGGGGCATGGTCGAGGTGCCAGTGGCGTAGCCTTCGACCGTCATTTTCTTGATGAATCCAGAGGCCCTATCGGTGATAATTTTGGACTCCTGAGTACCCCTGAGAATCATGATCGCACCCGGTTCGGTCACATTCATTACCACATCGGCCGACCCATGAATAATAGCTTCCGATGGAGATAATGTCTCCAATTTCCAATGATTTTTGGCATTCAACTTACCCAAAAATTCATTGTCCCAGGTATCTGCGACTTTTATACGTTTCAATGGATATATAAAGGTCATTTGTTTATAATTATTAGAGAGCGCCTGGGAGCCAAATTCTTTTTGTAACGATTTTTTCATCAGGTCTAACGAGAATTCATCCTCCAAGCCCGAAGCGTTGGCCATTTTTGATACGAGGCTATCACCTCCTATTACTTCCAATATATCCCCGGTCCTGGTCAGGACTAATTTTACGGGAGTTTCTAAAAGACTATTAAAAATTTGGGATTGCATATCCCCAAGGGTGACCTCCTTCGCTTTGATATTCATCAATTCACCTTGAAGATTCGAGGTCATTTGTAAGTTTAAATCCTTGAATGTGAGTGCTATTTCATATGTATCGGCAATCCGCCCCAGTACTTTAAATTCTAAAATTCCATCGATCTTGTTGGTAAGTATTTGGGTAGCCCCTTCCAATTCCTGTGTTATTACCTGTTGGGCGGTCTGTTTTACTAAAAAGACCGCATCCTTTTTCAATTCGTATTGCAAAACGGATTGCCCGTGGCCTGGGAATCCAAAAAAAACGAATAAAAGTGTTGTAACCAGGTATTTCATGTAGTGGTAATGCCTTGAAATTAACATCGGCAAAAGTAATAAAAACCTACCGGAGGCAGGCAGGCATTGTTCAAAAATTATTTTTTTAAATCAATTTGCCAAAGCAAAAACTCTTTGTATATTTGCGCCCAGATTTTACGGGGGAAACTCGTAGATTTTTCAATAACGAAAAGGATTATAAAATGCCCGGTCAGAAAAGAACATATCAGCCATCAAAAAGAAAACGAAGGAACAAGCACGGTTTTAGGGAGCGCATGGCATCCGTGAACGGAAGAAAGGTTCTAGCCAGAAGAAGGGCCAAAGGAAGAAAAAAATTGACCGTATCCTCAGAGACGAGACATAAAAAATAATGATTGAATTTTTTAAAAATCAGGGTGTTACTTTTTCGGAAGTAGCACCTTTTTTTTGCTTAAACTATAGGTACCTTACCGTCCACTAATAAGATAAACAGTAAAAAATGCCAAAAAGAAAGGATTTAAAATCGGTTTTAATAATTGGTTCAGGCCCTATTATCATAGGTCAGGCCTGTGAGTTTGACTATGCTGGCTCACAGGCTTTGCGAAGCCTTCGCGAAGATGGCATCGAAACCGTATTGATCAATAGTAACCCGGCCACGATTATGACCGATCCATCAATGGCGGATCATGTATATCTGAAACCCTTAACAACAAAATCGATCATTGAAATCTTAAAGGCGCATCCACAGATCGATGCGGTATTACCAACCATGGGCGGGCAGACCGCACTGAACTTGTGTATCGAGGCCGATGAAAAGGGCATTTGGCAAGATTTTGGGATTGAGATTATCGGTGTTGACATCAATGCCATCAATATTACCGAAGATCGGGAGAAATTTCGTGAGCTAATGTTGAAGATAGGGATAGGTATGGCACCACAAGCGACTGCGACTTCTTTTTTGAAAGGAAAGGAAATTGCTCAGGAATTTGGTTTTCCCTTGGTAATTAGGGCCTCCTACACCTTAGGGGGTGCGGGTGCTTCCATCGTTTATAGACCTGAGGATTTTGATGAACTTTTAAGCCGTGGACTTGAGATTTCACCTATTCACGAGGTGATGATCGATAAAGCCCTTATGGGCTGGAAAGAGTTCGAATTAGAACTGCTTAGGGACAAAAATGATAATGTAGTCATTATTTGCGCCATAGAGAACATGGATCCCATGGGCATACATACGGGAGATTCTATTACCGTTGCCCCTGCAATGACGCTTTCAGATAGGACCTATCAAAAAATGCGCGACATGGCCATTAAAATGATGCGGAGTATTGGGGATTTTGCAGGTGGTTGCAATGTGCAGTTCGCGGTAAGCCCAGATGAAAAAGAAGATATCATAGCCATCGAGATTAATCCCAGGGTATCCCGTTCTTCGGCCTTGGCATCAAAAGCTACGGGCTATCCCATAGCAAAAATTGCCGCGAAATTGGCTATAGGCTATCATTTGAATGAACTTGACAATCAGATCACCAAATCGACCTCAGCCCTTTTTGAACCTACTTTAGATTATGTCATCGTCAAAATACCAAGATGGAATTTTGACAAATTCGAAGGTTCGGATCGTACCTTGGGACTACAAATGAAATCGGTAGGGGAAGTCATGGGAATCGGAAGATCTTTTCAGGAGGCGTTGCACAAGGCGACCCAATCCTTGGAGATAAAGCGGAATGGTTTGGGTGCCGATGGTAAGGGCTATACCGACTATGATCAAATCATTGCCAAACTGACGGTTCCCAGTTGGGACCGGGTGTTTGTCATATATGATGCGATACAGTTGGGAATTCCCCTACGAAGGATCCACGAAATCACGAAAATTGATATGTGGTTCTTGAAACAATATGAAGAACTGTACCAACTGGAAAA
>JALHST010000082.1 GCA_022865355.1 Maribacter sp.
CCGATTGTTGGTATTTATGTTTTAAGGTGTCAAAACCCGTATTGAAGCCCACCGTAAATTTGGCGAGAAAACTTTTCCGTTTTTCATGCTCCTCTTTATGCGTTTTTAGGAACAAGGCGCATAGGGCCGGACTCAATGTCAAGGAATTCACTGCTGAAATGATGATCGACGAGGCAAGCGTCAATCCGAACTGCTTGAAAAATACACCAGAGGAGCCGCCTATAAAAGAAACCGGGACGAATACGGCCGCCATCACCAAAGTTATCGCGATTATAGTACTACTCAAACTGTCCATGGTATCAATGGCCGCTTTCTTGGCCGAGGTATAGCCTTCATCCAACTTTGAATGGATCGCCTCGACCACTACTATGGGATCATCGACAACGATACCGATCGCTAGCACCAATGCAAAAAGTGTCAACAAGTTGATCGTAAAACCAAAAAGGGTAAGAAAAGCGAAGGTACCGATAATAGAGACTATAATTGAAACTGCCGGGATGATGGTCGACCTCAAATCCTGTAAAAAGAGCAATACCACCAAAAATACCAAAATATAGGCAATCAACAAGGTTTCGACCACTTTGCTGATGGAGGCACTCAAGAAGTCGTTCACATTGAACAGACTTATATAACTAATGCCTTTAGGAAAGGTTAGCGAGGCCAGATCCAGGGTTTTAATGGTTTCATTTACGATGGTCTGGGCATTCGATCCAGCGGTTTGGCTCACGGCAATTACGGTAGCCGGCTTGCCATCGGTACTTTGCGTGGATGCATAGGATAAGGCACCTAATTCGATGGTAGCAATATCCTTTAACCGCAATAGCTGACCATCTTTTGTGCTGCGCATTACAATATCCCCAAACTCGGCCGAATTGGTCAAACGGCCTGAATATTGAATATTGTATTGAAAAACCTGGGTACTATTTTCCCCAAAACTACCAGGGGCCGCATCGACGTTCTGCTCGGCCAAGGCTTTGGAGACATCATCAGGGGTGAGGCCATAAATGGCCATCACATCAGGTTTGAGCCAGATTCGCATGGCATAGTCCCCTGCGCCGAAAACATTTACCGTACCCACGCCGTTGATGCGTTGAATGGTTGGGACAATATTGATTTTGGCATAATTGCTTAGAAAAGTCAAATCAAAATCGGGATTGTCGCTTTTCATGGCAAAAAATAATAGAAAGCTACTTTGGCTTTTTGCCACCGTTATTCCCGATTGAATGACCGTTGCCGGTAACTGGCTGGTCGCCAATTGCACCCGATTCTGGACATTTACGGCATTGATATCGGGATTGGTATCTATGTCAAAAAATACAGTAATACTTGCAGTGCCATTATTGGTAGCCGTAGAAGTCATATAGGTCATTCCCTCGACGCCGTTGATCTGCTGTTCCAGCGGTATGACGACATTGCGCAATACTACGTCGGCGTTCGCTCCGGAGTAATTGGCGGAAACTACTACGGTCGGAGGGGCTATGTTCGGATATCTCGTAATCGGCAAGGCGATGTATGCCAAAATTCCCAAAATAACGATCATTACCGATATTACGGTTGAAAGGACCGGCCGTTCTATAAATCTTGTGAACATCCTATGGTTTCTCGATTACATTCGAATACAAGCTATCCCTATTGACCGACAGGGGCTTGATTTGCATACCGGGTCGCAAACTTCCCACACCCGAAACTACAATGGTATCCCCTTGTTTTAAACCTTCGCTGACGATGTATAAATTGCCGATTGCGATATCATTCACTTCGATTCCTGTACTGATGATATTACCCTTCTCGCCGAGTTTATAAACCAACTTTTTTCCTTGAAGATCAAAAGTGGCATCCTGGGGTACAACCACCGTCGTGTCTATGGTTACTGGAATTTGAATATTAGCGCTACTCCCGCTGCGAATCAAGCCATTGGGATTGGGAAAAGTCGCTCGAAAATTTGCGGATCCCGTTTGAGTATTTATAGCACCTGAATAGCTGGTAATCTTTCCTTTTAAAGGGTAGGTGGCACCATCGGCAAGTACCAAGGATACTTCAGGGATGCTTTCCATAGCATCCTTATGGGTACTGTTCCTACGGTTTTTTGAAAATTGCAGCAATTGTTTTTCGTTTATGGAGAAATAGGCATACACATTGGCAGTATTATACACCGTTGTTAAGGCAATTCCCGAAGCACTGTTCATCAGACTTCCCGTCTTATATGGAATATTACCGACTACACCATCTGAAGGGCTTCTGATGGTGGTGTATCCCACATTTACCTGTGCATTCATGAGATCGGCTTTTGCCGATGCCAAGGAAGCCTCGGCCGATGCTAAGGCATATTCATTTGATTTTAATGCGTAATCACTGATGATATTTTTTTCGACCAAGGGTCGCACTTGTTCAACATTCATTTTTGCGGAGAGCACATTCGCCTCGGCAATCTTAACGGCTGCATTGACACTTCTGACTGCTTCTTCATACTGTGGATTCTTGAGTTGAAATAGGATTTGCCCCTTCTTTACCGAAGCGCCTTCATCGACATAGATCCTTTGAATAAACCCATCTACTTTTGGGATAATTGCCACATCTTGTTCCCCTTGTATGGTACATGGAAAAGAATAGGTCATTGTGGCCTTGCCGTAATATACCGGAGCTACCTTATACGGTTGTGCGATTTGAGTGCCGCCAGGAGCCAGCCCCACTTTTTTATCGTTCCTACAACTTATAAGAAACAATAGCAAGAATAGGGTCAATGCCGTGGTATTAAAGAATTTAAACATGGGCATAGGTCTCAAATTTTAGACATGGTGTTGGTTGTTTTATTCATAAAATATAAGGTTTCAAGACAATAGCCGATGTGTGGATGCGGGTACGGTGACTAGAATGAACGTACTAAAATACTACTTTGGCCTTAGTTGATTGCAAGGAAAACCTGATTAATACGTGCGGACGTATCGCAATCCCAAAACACACTAAAAATCTAACTATTTTAGTACTTTAAAAACAGCTCGACCATTATTGTCGTAATAATGGTCACCAGGCACGGATGGAAATAGGACCGGAGTTCCCAAAAGCGCCTTAGGCAGTACAAATCGCTCCTCCGCTCCCTCGACTAAGACAGCTATATGAAGTATACCTTATTTGTCCAATTATCCTACTGCTACTCAGCGTATTTATCATTATGAAATAAACTTAAGGAAGGAAAAACAGCTCAAGATTTTTACAGATACCACCGAGGTTTCAGGCATTGCCAAAACATAAACGAAGCATCGTGTTTAATAAATAAAGTTGATTTAGCACCCCGGGCATAAAATATTGGTCGATCTTATTCATTGAGTTAAAAGGTGGGTTAATACAAAAATCCCTGCCTTTTTCCCAATGGTCGATATCCCGGTCATACATATGGTCGCGGCCTACTACATTCCAATAAAACGACGAAGGTCTCCAAGAATTAAAGGCAAAACCCACATTCACATTGGGCATTAATGGTGCCCATGCATAATAGTCATCATAATCGCCCCAGGTAACCCAGGCAGGCGACCATTCATAACCCGGAATCCAAAACCAACCATAATAATTGTCAAATATCCATCGGCCATAGTGAAAAGGCGCCCAACCCCAAGGATAATTTGAGTTCCATAACCAACCCTCATCGGTGTAGTTCCAATACCCGTTGGTGAGATAGGGACGAAAGTCGCCCGCTACCGATGGATGCCATACATGACCGTACCCCGGATACTCTATCCAATTGCCATAGGGCGCTAAATCATCATAAAAATTCTGAAAGGTAATCGAGGCCGAAATCCCTACTTGTGCTTGGGCCTTATTTACAAGAACACCACTAAAGAATAGCAGTGCCAAAATTGCCATACTTCCCAGGCTGAAATATTTTTTCATTCTCTTAAATTTTAGATATAGATGTCTAAAATGTAGTGTCATCCCAAGCTAAAAACTGCTACCTAAGTAGCATAGAAAGGGAATTTTGAAAGATTTAACGCTCTTTTTTAATATGGGTTTTATTAGCAATCATGGCCATTACTGCTTTTTTCAAATCCCATGGCCCGCCCGACGTATGTTTATCCTACCTAATTGCAATTTAAATTGTCGGTGGCCTTATTTTTATTTGGAAGGAACGATCATTACGGGTATTTTGGAATGTCGCACAACATAGGTTGCCACACTGCCGATTAAAAGATGGGAGAGGCCGGTTCGGCCATGGGTTCCCATGACGATCAGGTCGGCGCCCCAGGTTTCGGCAGTCTTGGTTATATCCTTGGTCGGATGGCCTTCGGGCATCAATTTTATGATAGCATCCCCATTATACATTGCCGCCAAACCGTCAAGGGTTTGTTGGGCTTCCTTTTTAAGGACCAGCAAGGCCGTTTCCGGCAACAGGCCCGCTTCGATATTGCCCAAGGCCTTGGAAGTGTCGATGACAAAGAGCAATGCGGTCTGCGCATGCAATTGATGGGCCAATTCAAATCCTTTTTTGGCGGCCCTCATAGAAAATTCGCTATTATCAACAGCTATTAAAATTTTAGAATATGTCATGGCATGAAATGTATTGCCCAATGAATCAACCTGTTTCTATCTGCTCGTCTTAAAACGCCGCTGGTTATTTCCGTGTAGGAACGATCAACAAAGGAATTTTGGCATGGCGTACTACTTTTACGGCCGTGTTTCCCATCAATACATTCTCAAGGGTGCTATGACTGTGAGTGCCTAGTACCAAGAGATCAATATGATTTTCAACGGCATATTCTAAAATCGCATCGGCGGTATCCCCTTCCAAAACTGCCGTTGAAATGTCCTTGCCCCCTAAATGTTCGGCAGTTGCCGTCAAAAATTTTTCCGCTCCCTTACGTAGCTCCTCCACCACTTCAAAATTTGTGCTGTTAAATGGGCTTTCATAACCCATAAAAGGGGCATAATCCATGGCATAATAGACGGCATCTGAAATTACGTGCACCAAAGCCGTTTTAGCCCCTAGCGCTTTGGCATAGGCATGACCGGTTTCAGCGACCTTTTCGGCGGACGGACTATAGTCAAGGGCGATACATATTTTTTTCATGATTCCTTTTTTTAAACGAATTAATTAATGATTATTAAAAGTTACACATTTATTCCCGTATTTCTACTTTTTTAATGCCCCTAACAGATGGTATCTAGATTTATGTTCACATCATCTCAAATGATTCTGCTATTGACCTCCCTATTTATGGCTCTCGATATTTAGTCATTGAACAATAATTTTTGCTTTACATACAATTGCTGTAATTGTAAGCGGTGTATTTCAAGATTGATTTCGGCATTTTGGGCGTTATACAATTTTTCAATAAAGTCGGAAAAGAGCAGTACCCCATTATCAAATTGGTTTTGTGAAACTTTCAGGATATTTTGCCTTTTGACACTTATTTTTTCGTCTTCTTCGATAATGGAAAGGGTGGCCGAAATATCATTTCCAAGCTTACTATTTTGAATGGATAATTGATCTGTAAGTTTTTGCTTGTCAACCTCAAAAGATTCCTTTTGCATGGCCAATCCTGCTTTGACTGACCTGTTATAGGCGAGCGATGTAATCGGGAAGGCAAGATTGACACCCCCGATACCGTATAACCTAAAATTATTGTCCAAGAAATTAAAACCGGGCCTTCCGAAATAGCCATCTGCGAATAGTAATAGTTTTGGCAATGCTTTTCGGTCGAGCTGCTTTTTTTGCCATTCAAGATTCAGCAAGGCAATATCGATATTCTGCACTTCGGGTCGTAATTCGAAATCAACGGTCCGCTTTGATTCGAGTCCTTGAAAATCAAAATCGGGTGCGGCAGCTATCGGCAATCCGGACAATATTTGTAATGTTTCATAGGCTGTTTTGATATTGGCCCGAATACCCGTCATTTGCTGTTCCAATTGTAGCATTTCAACCTCAATTTCGTCCTTGTTAATCGGCAATGCCCAATTATTATCGATAGCGGTTTGTATATTCTTTGCCCGCACCTTGAGGTTTTCCATGGTATTGGTCAACTGTTGTAAGGTCATTTTGGCGACCATGATGGAAACTGCAACATCTAGAACGGTTCCTTTGATGTTCAATAATTCGGAATTCAACGAATTTTCCTGAGTAATTGTGTTGAGTTTCTCGATTTCTTTTTGTGCCTTGTTCAAACCCGCATCGAACAAGGTTTGGGATAATTCCAATCCTATTTTATATTGGTCTTTGGCGGGTATTGGAAAACCGACGGAACCCGGAACGGAAAATTCGGTTACCTCGCTTTGATAAGTGGCCGAACCGCCAATGTTCACTTTTGGATACCAATTGGTGCCAAGTGCTTCCTGCACTAGTTTGCCATAGTCTTCGTTCAAAGACTTTTGCCTTAAGGCCGGATAGTATGTATCTACCATGGCGAAAAGTGAATCGATAGGAAAACCATCCTGTCCAAAACCAATGGTAGCGACAAGAAGAAAGGGTAAAATATAGAATTTTAAAGGTCTCAACATAATTTCCCAAAAAGTTAGTACGATAAAAATAGCACAAATAACTAGTTTTTTAGCTATAAGTAAAAATACTCGATGCGGCAGCGATTTCAATGGAAAAGGGCGTCCCTGTTGGGCTGGCCGTTGCCATATTGACCACAACTGAATTTATGATCAATTTTTTAATTTTCCCTAAATTTTAGAAAAGTTTGAAAACTTAATTGGTTTAAGATTAAATCTAAGATAAGGCGGTAAATAGCCCCACTTCTGCTACCAAAGTAGCTGTTAACATATTATGGATCGCGTTATATTTGTCATATATTGATACAAAATCGAAATTCGGGTTACCTATGGGAAAATTAATTTTAGTACGGCACGGGAAGAGTGTTTGGAACGTTGAAAATTTATTTACCGGATGAACGAATGTAGATCTCGCGCCCGAAGGGATAATCGAGGCGCAAATCGCGGGCCATCTTATCAAGGACAATTTTCTGAATATTGATATCTGCTTCTCCTCCTATTTAAAAAGGGCTATTCGTACCCATTGGATCGTTTTGGAGACTTCCGGGCAGATGCATGTGGATTGCAGATACAGCTGGAAATTGAATGAAAGACATTATGGGGATTGGCAGGGGAAAAACAAGGACCAGATACTACAGGAAGTCGGCGAAAAGAAATATTGGGCGGTACGACGAGGATATCATGACCAACCACCTCCACTAACCGCCGAAGATAAACGGCACCCGATGTACGACAGTAATTATAAGAACATTGACCCTTCTTTGTTACCCGCAACCGAATCGCTACAGGACACCCAAGAAAGGGTGGTCAATTACTTCTATGCTGAAATTGCCTCGCATCTTGTAAAGGGTGAAACGGTATTGATAACAGCCCATGGCAACTCGTTGAGGGCCTTGAAAGCGCATCTAGAACATATTCCGAATGCCGAAGTTCCCCATATCGAGGTTCCTACGGGAAGCCCGTATTTGTATGAATTCGATGATACCCTTCATTTGATTAATCATCACAGGTTGAGTTGAATTTAAATGAGACGAGCACGAAAAATGCTTGAGATTGGCATACCCTTTTTTAATTGGGGTACATTCTCGTAATCGCTCTGACGAGCAATACCTATTAAAGCATCCTTATTTTTTCCTGCTAAAGGGGCGAATGATCAAGCCCAATGGCCTGTCATAGCTAAAATAATTGGTCAACCAATCTATAAACGCAACCGCTTTATTTCGAAAACCTACCAACGAAAAGATATGGATGAACATCCATACGAACCAAGCAAATCCTCCTTGAAATTTGTAATGTGGAAGATCTACCACTGCCTTCTTGCGACCAATGGTGGCCATAACGCCTTTGTTTTTATATTTGAAGGGACTCAAGGGTTTTTCGTCTAACATTTTTAAGAGGTTCTGGGCCAAGTGTTTCCCTTGCTGTTGTGCCACTGGTGCAAGCATCGGTAAGCCTTTGGGATCATCTGCCGATATGTGTGCTGCGACATCTCCGATGGCAAAACAATTTTTGGTCCCAAGAATTTGATTGAATTCATTTATGGAAATTCGGTTGCCGCCAATGATAGAATCAGTCGGCAGACCTTTTATCGGTGCGCCTTTGACCCCTGCCGTCCAAATCACGGTATCGGTTAAAAAGGTGGTGCCATCGGCCAAGGTGACCTGACCCTTGTCATAGCTTTTGACCATGGAATTCAAGAAAACATTCACTCCCAATTTTTGAAGATACTCTAAACTTTTGGCCGAAGCCTCCTCTGACATGGCCCCTAATAGTTCCGGGGCTGCTTCATATAGGTTGATGCTCATTTTAGAGAGATCCAATTCGGGGAAATCTTTTGGAAGCACGTATTTTTTCATTTCCGCCAATGCCCCTGCCAGTTCCAAACCTGCAGGACCACCTCCTACAATGGCCACATTGATGATTTCCTCTAAGCTCTCATCCCCGTGATTAGCCAAGGCCTTTTCTAAATTCTGGAAAAGGAAACTCCGCAGATTCAAGGCATCGGGAATCGATTTTAGGGTCAATAATTTATCCTTTACGGGTTCAAAATTGAAGAAATTATTTTGGCTCCCAGTGGCGATCACCAAATAATCAAACGAGATCGTACCGATAGAAGTCTGCAATTGATTACTAGTCAAGTCCACTTCTAAAACTTCGGCCATCCGAAACGTTATATTTTTATAAGACCTAAAAATGCGTCTTACCGGATAAGCAATACTGCCAGGTTCCAACCCTCCGGTAGCCACTTGGTACATAAGAGGTTGGAAATTATGGTAATTATTTTGGTCGATCAACAAAATCTCGACCGGCATTTTACGAAGGGCCTTGGCCAATTCGATACCGCCAAATCCTGCACCAATTATTACTATCTTTGGTTTATTAGTCATATCAAATACGATTTGTTACGTGCATTGCTGAATAGTTTAGGCTTTTTTTTGACTTTGTAAATAAAAAAGGTGCCGAATCTATAGGTAGGCAAAACTACTTTGTCTTCGCATCTAATTATGCTACTTTGGTAGCAAAGTTAAGGTATTTTATGAGTAATGATTCAAGTCTGGAACAGCCGGAATAATAGTCTGAACATGAGAAAATCAATTATTGTTTTACTTCTTGCCGAACTTTCAAACCAAGTCTTTGCCCAGGAAGAAAATCGCAAGATTACCCAAGTCATCGTGGCGACCTATGATGGCAAATCAGATCTTGGCTACCGGTTTATCGACCGCATCGATGACAGCCAAATACTTTTTAGCAAAATTGATCTCGTACTACTCGAGAAATTCGATTTAATGGATGACACGCTGATAGGCGCGGCATTTCGGATAACTTTTGGGACCGAAATATTTTACGCGGAGTCAGCGGATGAAGGGAATGAAATCCCCATGCGGGAGCAGCTGGTCATCTTGGACTTGGATCTGGTCGATTGATCGATTGTATAATATACCCTTCTGAATCATTAATAGTTACTCATTAGCCGGTTGTTATAATGCGCAATACATCTTCTCGTGAATTTCAGGATTATCAAGACTGAAATACGAATATTTCACACTACTTGTGCACTAAGTCTAAAACCAATATACATTCAACTTTCTTAGTCAACAACCTGTAAATCGAAAGATTCTGGATGAGATTGGTAGCAATTATCTTAAAAGGATTCAATAAATCCCTGCTGCCATGTTTTAGAATGACCTTTGATTCTTTACCTTTGGAGGGGTAACCATGCAAATGAAAAAGAAAATCTTAAAGAGTATAGGCGCAATTGTCATCTTTTCCTTGTTGACAATTTTGGTCTGCAACGTGATTATTTATATGACTGCCCGGGGAAAGACCTATAATGCTCTTGAAAAAATACCCAAAAATCGTGTGGGCCTAGTCTTGGGAACTTCGAACAAATTAGTCGGCGGGCTTGCCAATCCATTTTATACCGGGCGTATAAGGGCCACTGTAGAACTTTATAATGCCAATAAAATAGATTTTATATTAGTGAGTGGGGACAATGCGACCCTTCATTACAATGAACCCATCACGATTAAAAATGATTTGATAAAAAGGGGGGTCCCAGAAGATAAGATCTTTCTTGATTATGCAGGTTTCAGGACTTTGGACTCCATGGTACGGGCAAAAGAAGTTTTTGGGCTGGATAGTGTTACCGTTATTTCCCAAAAATTCCACAATGAACGCGCCATTTTTATTGCACGTGAAAAAGGCCTTGTAGCCATTGGCTTTAATGCCCAGGATGTAACCAGCCAGGAAGGGTTTAAAGTCAGGTTTCGGGAATATTTTGCCCGTGTTAAGGTGTTTTTAGACTTTTTGATGAATACACAACCCAAATTTTATGGGGAAAAAGTCAAGATAGCACAGCAAGTGCGTCCCTTACAATAAAGGCTATAAAGAATCATAGGGCTTTCGAAATTTGGCTGGGTTTTTAGCTCTGGTTGGCCCTTCACTTTTAACATTTACCGGCAATGGCCCAAAAAGCAGGCCCAAACCCTATGAATAGGGCAGGCACGTCCTACTTCTTTCGCATAAAGATGGTAATGGGTACTCCCGTAAAATCAAAATTTTCGCGAATCTTATTTTCCAAATACCTTTTATAAGGTTCCCGTACATATTGTGGCAGATTACAAAAAAAGGCAAACTGAGGATAGGGTGTCGGTAACTGCGTACAAAACTTGATTTTTACATATTTGCCCTTATAAGCCGGGGGACCATAGTTTTCAATGATCGGCAACATAATATCATTGAATTTTCTCGTAACGATTTTTTTACTGCGATTTTTGTACACCTCTACGGCCGTTTCGATCGCCTTAAAAATTCTTTGTTTGGTAAGCACGGAAATAAAAAGAATGGGGACATCGGTAAAGGGCTCGATAGCCTCCTTTATTTTTTGGGTAAACTGCTTCATGGTATTGGTCTCCTTATCCTCGACCAAATCCCACTTGTTGACCAAAATTACGATCCCCTTATGATTGCGATGGGCCAGCCAAAAAATATTTTCTACCTGACCATCAAATCCCCGGGTGGCATCTAAAACAAGTAGACATACATCACAATGCTCAATGGCCCGCACCGACCGCATGACCGAGTAAAATTCTAGATCTTCCTTTACCTTGGCCTTTCTTCGAATACCGGCGGTATCGACCAGATTAAATTCAAAACCAAAACGATTGTATTTGGTGTCAATACTATCCCGGGTCGTCCCGGCAATATCGGTAACGATGTAGCGCTCTTCGCCGATCAGGGCATTGATAAACGATGATTTTCCTGCATTCGGTCGACCTACCACGGCGAAACGCGGTAATTCATTTTCGATATATTCCTTATCGGGAAGTACTTTAACCAGCGCATCGAGTAATTCCCCTGTGCCACTTCCGTTGATACTCGAAAGGTTGTAATATTCGCCCAATCCCAAGGAATAAAATTCTACGGCGTCTTCGGCCCTTTTGGCATTGTCAACTTTATTGACGGCCAAAAAAACTGGTTTATCGACCCTTCTCAGTAATTTGGCCACGTCCTCATCCATCCCGGTCACCCCCGATTCAACATCTACCATAAAAATAATGGCATCTGCCTCATCAACGGCCAATTCTACTTGTTTATCAATTTCCTTTTCAAAAACATCGTCACTACCCAAAATATAGCCCCCGGTATCGATAACTGAAAATTCTTTCCCATTCCAGTCACTTTTCCCATAATGGCGGTCGCGGGTGACGCCACTTACGGCATCAACAATGGCTTCCCTACGTTGGATCATTCGATTGAATAAAGTGGACTTTCCAACATTTGGCCTCCCTACAATGGCTACAATAGCACTCATATCTCGATATTAGGGCGCAAAGGTAGTATTAATCGGCGCAATAACAATATGTTAATAAGGGATGCTGTATTTACATCAATGCTTTTATGATTGGTTCATTAGAACATAAAAGGAGAACTGTAAACCCAGGATATGAAGATCGGATTAATCAAGCAGACCTATTCTAGATGAATCTCATCGCTTACCGACCATAAGAGGTATCACGGTCGCGGTATTTCTAGTTCCAGATAGGTAGGGTTCCCCAGGTACCCGGTTTCTTATTTTTTTTGCAGGTGCTCCATAAGCTAGGACATTGTTTCCTATATTACCAACCACCAAGGAACCGGCCCCGACGACTGTATGTTTACCCACGGTAATGTTTTCAATAATATTTGCTCCCAGGCATATGGCAGAACACTCTCCCAGAATTAAATTTCCACCGATACACACCCGCGGTGCCAAACTCGTAAAATTGTACATAAAGCCATCATGATCCAAAGAAGCATTGGTATTTAGAATACAATGATTCCCAATTACTGTATTCGCATTGATTATTACCCCTGGCATAATCACCGTGCCGTCCCCGATTTCAACATCAAGACCTATGGTCGAATAGGGATGTATAGCGGTGATAAACCTAAAATCAGGGGCAATTTTTTGGATCCTTTCTACTATCGATCTTCTAAGCCAGTTGTCACCTATGGCAACAAGGCCACCAATAACAGAATACTTATCCAAAAGATAAGGCAAATCAAGTTCACTGCCCAACACCTCATATCCGTTTAGTTTGGTTCCCTTCTTTTTAAACGAATCGACAAAACCGATCACTTTGTATTTTGCTTCATTTTGAATGCAATCTAACACCACACTTCCATGGCCAGAAGCACCAAATATGATTATTTTTTGCATTTAATCGGAGTTTTATGCATTTCATCGATATTTCAAATATAGGTTAAAAGAAGATACGCCTTGAATTTTGGCCTGCTTTTTCAACATTATTACTACCCTTAAAAAATATATTTAATGGGCTAAACCTAGGATTGCCATACATTTGTAATGAATATTTGCAATAATTGAGCCCATTGTACCTTCATAATCAATGGCATTAAAAAATTTACTATCTTATTTCTTTGATGCTACGTGAAAATTGGACTCAGTACCTAATAATATCGCTTTAAGGCCTCGATTTCAAATTGAATTGAAATATTCGAACCATTTCATCCTTGACCAATTTGAAAAGACAGATAAACCGCCCTTTGTCGTGAAGAGAATCGACGAGCATGTCTTTATAAAGTTCAATGCGGAGAAGGTCAATTTTTGGTCACCCCAATTGCATTTGGAAATCATAGAGATTGACTCCAGCAGTAGTACCCTTTTTGGCGTTTTCGGTCCGAATCCTACCTTATGGACCTTCTTTATGTTCCTACATTTTGGCGTAGCAACGATTTTTATAATTCTAGGGGTTTGGGCCTATTCGAGTGCGTCGCTCGGACGGCCTTACAGCTTTCAGATGATGCTCATGCTGCTCATGGCCCTGCTTTGGCTTATATTGTATGCCTTTGGAAGGGCAGGCCGGTACAAAGGAAAGCCACAGATGCTGCAACTCTATGATTTCATGCACAGCGTGTTGGACCCATAATCTTATGATTGGTTATAGCCGAATCGTTTCAATTGTTTGGCATCGCTGCGCCAATTTTTGTTGACCTTGACGTACAGCTCGATGTGCACCTGTTTCCCGAAGAACTTCTCGAGGTCTTTTCGGGCTTCGACACCCACTCGCTTCAGGGCGGCCCCTTTGTGACCGATAATGATTCCTTTTTGAGAATCGCGCTCGACCATGATCACGGATCGCATGCGAATGATATCCTCATCTTCAAAAAACTCCTCGGTTTCAATTTCAACCGAATAGGGGATTTCCTTTTTATAGTGGATCAGGATTTTCTCACGAATGGTCTCGTTCACAAAAAAACGTTCGGGCTTATCGGTCATCTGATCCTTCGGATAATAGGCCGGTGCTTCTGGTAGCAGTTCTATAATACGTTCGAATACGTTTTTAATATTAAAGTTGTTCAATGCCGATATCGGGTGTATTTCAACCATGGGCAATTGCTCTTGCCAATATTGTACCTGCTCTTCCAACAATTCCTGGGTAGCCATATCGACCTTGTTCAAAAGCAACAAAACCGGAATC
>JALHST010000083.1 GCA_022865355.1 Maribacter sp.
AAAGGACATGGCCACACAGACCCAAATGGCTGTCCAAATCCCGGCCTCCTTACTTCGGATAACATGCTCCTTTTTGTGGAATATGCCCAAATCTACCGCGAGGAATACAATAATCAGGGCAATAAAAATAAACCACACACCCATGGAGGAAAAAAGTTTTATCCCACAAGGTAAGCATCATTTTTAAAAAAGGGAAAAGATTCTAAGGGGATTAATAAAAGTTTTTAGGATCAAAGGCCGATTAGAAAAATAACCCAAAATCGGCTAGAAATCCTTGCGATGCGAACATTCATCCAATTTAAAGAGGCAGGAATGCCCGAAGTGCGGAAAGGGAAAAGACCAAAGATCGCGAGGTACCCGTTTATGAAAACGAGGCGATTTACCAACCGTATTAAAAACCCTGGTAGCGACCCTGGTCTCATAAAAATGATTGCTCTGTGCCGGTATTGATATTATAAAAAGCTGCGGTGTCCCTGCCGTTTTCCTTAGTGTGATTTCATTTTTCCCTTACGCTTTTTAAGCTGTATTTCCAGTTCATCGGAGGCTTTGGCGATGGCGGCTTCGAAGGAAGCGAGGTTGGCTTCCGAAAAAAGACGGGGACCAGGTGCACTTAATTGGATACCGCAAATCTTACCCTTGCCGCTATCCGAAGTATTCTCAGTCTTAAAGAAAACCTCGGCGCGCACTATAAAATCGTACTTGTCTAAAAGTTTATTGATTTTTTCCGCGACTAAGGCTTCCAGTCGTTGACTCGCCTTTACATCGTGGTACTGATAATTAATATCCATATTCCAACATTTTGGATGAAATTAGAAATAGGGGGCAGGATATCCAAATTATTTCAGGGAAATGTTTTGTTTGGTTACCGAATAGGTTTATCCCATTCCTTCCCAAAGTGCATTTCACAGGTTCTTTACCCTTTATAGATACGATGGAATAATACCTGCTATGTACTGACTTTTTGAGGCAGAGGTACTCCCTAAAAAGGGAACACTATGTGAGGTAAAGGATAAAAAAAAGTTAAACTATTGATAATATGTATTTTATAAAGTGCCTATTGTTTAACTTTATGTATATAATTACCTACAATTATCAATTACCCTAAAATCTGAAGAACTATGGAAGCAGTCGTAAAAACTATTGAACAGAATGCCCTTGTCTTGCGTCTTGAAAGAAACCAAAGAGAAGTAGGGCAACTTAAAAACAAGTTGAATTCGTATGTATGCGAACCAAAAACGTACAGCTTTTATGAACGAATCGAATCTTTAAAGCACCGACTAGAAAATTTGAGCAGTGCTAATAATGAGATATTGCGTACCTTAAAAGAGAAAAAGAAATCTGTAGAAGATTACGTGGAGAGTGTTCGAAAACAACTTAATGAATTTCACGAGCTTCAGCAAGGCGTAGCCGATTATGTAAAAGGCGTTCGCAGTTGTTAATGAAATACCGCATCAAGAAAAAACCTGAACATTAAAATGTTCAGGTTTTTTTAGTTTATTTTCTTTATATAACAGGTGTCTTATTCAACAATTGGAGTGCCATTAAGTCCTATATCGGCAGTTGCAATAATTGTATTGTCCGTTGGGCTTGCCTGAATACTTATATGACCGTTTAGCTTTACTAAACCATTGAATGATATAAGGGTCCCATCGTCTAATTTAGACACTACCGTATGACTAATCGAACATTGACAAACTTTTAACGTTAGTGCAATTGGGCCGTCTTGAGCCACGGTATTATACCGAACAAAAGCTGGGTTTTTAGAAGTTGAGGTGCCAGTCAACTCAATAAGTATTTCAGTTGTCATATTAATATCTTCTGTAAATGACACTGTTCCGACAGTGGCCCCTTGAACGTTCTTAATTGCATATTTAATTTGCTCTAGTATAACGGTTTCCACATTATCTTTTGCACAATTTGAAAAAAAGAGGGGCATAAAGAGTAGTAATAGGTACGGGGACTTTTTCATTTTCGTATCAATTAAATTGTTAGTTTATAGTTCAAAGGTACATTAAAAGGAGATTTCTCATAAAGCGCAAGGCTTTTTTCGATGAAATGTAAGAATAAAGCGTACAAAATGTCATTTCGCCCCCTTAAGAAGCCATTTTCTAAATAAGAGAATGATAGGGTGTTCTTACTTTAAAGTAAAGGAAGTGCCGATTACCGTGGATGCCATAGTTCCACAGATCAGGGCTTTTAATAGCATGAAAAATTATGTCATAATCAATCAACTGTGGCAAGTAAAAGACCTGAAGTAAGGCAACTTAAGAACAAGTTGAATTCGTATGTGTGCGAACCTAAAACGTACAGCCTTTATGAACGTATCGAATCTTTAAAGCACCGATTAGAGAATTTGAGCAATGCCAATAGCGAGATGCTCCGTACCTTAAAAGAGAAAAGGAAATCGGTAGAGGAATATGTGGACAGTGTTCGAAAATAACTTAATGAGTTTCACGAACTTCAGCAAGGTGTAGCCGATTACGTCCAGGGCGTTCGCAGTTGTTAATGAAATCCAGTTTTATAAAAAAACCCTGAGCAATCCAATGTCCAGGTTTTTTTTATTCCGTATCTGCCTATATTAGGGTTGTTATTTTATTGTGCATTAAGGCCTATATTGGCAATCGCGATGATGGTGGCATCCGTCGCACTTTGTTGAATACTTACGTGCCCATCCAATTTTGATAAACCATTGAACGATATAGGCGTACCATCATCTAATTTAGATACCACGGTATGACTAATAGAACATTCACAGGCTTTTAATGTAAGTGCGGTCGGGCTTCCATAGGTAAAGGTGGCCTTATTATATCGAATAAAAGCGGGGTGGGTTGATGTCGATGTTCCGGTCAATTCAATTAGTACCTCAGTCGTCATGTTGCTATCTTCTGTAAACTTCACCGTACCCACCACGGCCCCATGAAGATCGATTATATCATATTTAATTTCGCTTAGTATGACAGTATCTACATTGTCCTTGCTACAGCCCAATACCATCGCGAGGGCCAACATGATAAGAATAAAGGGGCGAATTTTCATTATCAAAGGTTTATTTGATTAGACTACAAAATTACTTAAAACAAAAATCTCCATGAAGAATACGATGCAATTTTCGATGAGTTGCGGGTATTAATCGAACAATATGATTTTTTCAAACATTTTGTTTGGTTTATTTTCCCAATTAAAGGCAAATCTGTAGTTTAATCAGTATCATTTCCGATTTCTTGTTAACACGTAAACGAAGGTTTCCAACTATTTCTTTTTACATAAAGCGAGCCTAAGAAGTGGACCGCCTTCCCAGATTTATATTTTTAGTACCTTCAGTGCCTCAAACTTATATTTAATATGCGCCAGTTTACTGTTTGTATTGCTTCATTGCTCATGGTTTGTGGATGTAGACCGGATAGCCGGGAAACCAGGATGAATGAGGAAATTGAAGTCAAGTCGGTTAAGATTGAACAACAAGAACCCCTTTTCGAGGATTTGAAAGGCCATCCTGTTGCACTAAGCGATTTTAAGGGAAAGTGAGTACTTCTCAACTTTTGGGCTACCTGGTGCCGGCCCTGCCTCGAAGAAATGCCCTCTTTGCTAAGGGCGCAGGCTATTTTGGAACAGGAGAATTATGTTTTCTTGTTGGCTTCGGAGCAATCGATCGATGCCATTCGCGATTTCAAGACCAAAAAGGACTTCGATTTTAAATACCTAAAATTAAACGGGGCGCTCGCTGCACTGCAGATCAATGCCCTACCGACTACTTTTATCTATAATACCGCCGGAGAAAAGGTGGAAACCATATTGGGGGGAGTCGTGTGGGATAGTGATGCCATGATTGAAAAGTTAAAGGCCTTACAATGATCAATCAACAATTAACAGTGAACAACTAACAATAATCGATGAACCGTAAGTAATAAACTATTTATTAAAATGAAATATCATAATTATCTTATAGTATGTCTATTAACTATATTATTAACTAGTTGTAAGGACACCCCAAAAAAAGAGCTGCCCTTGGTAAACATGTTGGATAATCCCACTGGCGCCCAGAGCTCGTTGCCCTATTTATATACCGATAGGAATAAGACCTTGATGTCTTGGGTGGAAGGGGAAGGGGACAGTCTGGTGGTATTGAAATATTCGGAATTGAACGACAGTACTTGGCTGGAACCCAAAGAAATTATACGCGGTACTGATTGGTTCGTGAACTGGGCCGATTTTCCTGTCATTGTGGAGAATGATGGGAATCTCCTATCGCATGTCCTCAAAAAATCGACCAGCGGCACCTATTCCTATGATGTAAAATTAAATGTTTTGCCCAAAGGGGAGGGACATTGGCGAACCGACCTACCCTTGAATAATGACGGCACCCCCACGGAACACGGATTTGTAACCGCGCTGCCCTATACGGAAAATTCCTTTTTCGTTTGTTGGCTCGATGGTCGGAATACGGTCGCGCAAGAAGGGGAGGCCGGGGGCCCCATGACGATCCGGGCGTCCGAGGTCGACGCCTTTGGTAACCGTAGCAACGAAACCGAATTGGATGTAAGTACCTGTGATTGTTGTCAGACCACGGCAGCGATTACAGATAACGGGCCCGTAGTCATCTATCGGGATCGTTCTGAGGAGGAAATTCGGGATATCAGCATTGTAAGAAAAGTGGCAGGGGAGTGGACGGCCCCAAAAACTATTTTTGATGATCATTGGCAAATAAAGGGATGTCCCGTAAACGGACCCAAAGCCGCGGCCATGGGAAATGCCTTGGCAATTGCCTGGTTTACAGCGGCCCAGGAAAAGCCCATCGTAAAATTGATTTTTTCCGAAGATGGTGGGGCACATTTTGATGCGCCTATCCCCATCTCTGCAACGAATGCCATGGGCCGGGTAGATGTTCTATTGTTGGATGGCCAAACGGCCATCGTCAGTTGGATGGAAACCCATGACGACCATGCCGCGCTAAAAGTTATTAAAGTAAATCGCAATGGACAGCTATCCAATTCATTGACTATCATAGAATTAGATGCTTCAAGAAGTACCGGTTTTCCGCAAATGGCCCTGCTGGGAGACAAGGTACTTTTCGCCTGGACAGATGTTACCGAAGCGGGTAGTTCAGTGAAAACGGCTTATGTATCGGTAGGGAGGTTTTAATTTTCAATCAACAAAAAAGAGGGCGCATGAAAACCCCAAAATTCTGATCGGCGGAAAAAATGGAAGGACAGGCGATCTGAAAAGCCGTCGCGGAAGCTATTTTTTAGACCGGATATAAAATCATTGAACGATGGAACCTATATTGAAATCTACCATAATCTGCCCAAAATGTGCGTATCAAAAGGAAGAGGAGATGCCCACTTCATCCTGCCAATTCTTCTATGAATGTGAAAACTGTCACACCGTGTTACGTCCAAAAGAAGGGGATTGCTGCGTTTTTTGTTCCTATGGCACCGTGGCATGTCCGTCAATCCAGGCAAACACGGACTGTTGTTGAGCAGCAATAGAAAAACCGTTCAGTATTTTTAATGGCCGCCATAAAGTTTTGAGAAAGGCAGGCTGATCGGCACACCTATTGCGGTACTATTCGCAGTGAAATGGAAGAGTAATGATCTAGAACACGAAACATGAAAAAAATACTTGTTTATTTGGTTTTTATGTGTGTTTTATGGAGCTGTGGAACGGCCTCGAAAACAACTGGGAGTATAGCCGATACCAAGGTATTGGACGATATGGTAGCTCACAAGGCCTTTGAAATTGCTGTAGATTGGGCAGTACCGCAGGCATCGAGTAGTATGAACGCCATTGCCAATAGCGGGTTGTTGGGGCCCGGCAACAGTGCCGGTCGGATCGACCTTATGGGAGACGGGAATTATGTAAAGATGCAAGGCGATTCGGTCTCGGCCTATTTGGCATATTTTGGGGAACGACGATCCGGAGGCGGCTATGGATCGAACGAGGCCATAGAATTTATGGGCCTGGCCAAGGATTTGACGATTGAACAAAGTACTAAGGACCAAAGTTATCGCATTCAATTCGATATCGATCACGAATCGGAATTTTACAAGGTTGACGTGTGGTTATATCCCAATTTAAACTGCAGGATAGGAATCGTCAGTTCGCAACGATCTTATATTCGGTATGAGGGCAGGGTTTCAGAACTTAACAAGGAGGAAACTAAACTTTAAGTGTTATTAGAACTCCATTGGGTGAGATGGGCACCTTTCTAGAAAACAAAAAATGTAGTGCAGAACAATATAATGGGGTATACGTTATAAAAATCCTATTTTACATAATATAAATTATGAAACAATTCAAGTAATTCTCGTAATAGTGCATTTTCGCGCTATTTGACATATTTCAGTTATAGCTACAGGCGTGAGCCTGTTCTATAATGTCATGAATTATGTTCAAGAGAATTACGGTTTATGAAACAATTATAGCCAATTGGCGGATAGCGCATAATTCAGCGCTATGTTATATACTGTCAGATATAAAAACGCCCAAGCATCTTACACCATCATTGATAAGTTTTTGGATATATTTATAGACACGCAGTATATCCAAACTATACCTGTTCTTTTTGAATTTAGAGGTTGCTTCAACTTTTTAAAAAAGCTCTAATTTTTTAATTCAATATTTGAATTATCTGAAAGATAGATGGATGGGGACTTTGCCCATGTATCTTGGGCAAGAACCGGCTTAGGACATATGAAGGCTATTATAAAAAACGTTAAATAGCATTGTTATTTTATGACAAATAATTCGTGCATCTGCTAAAAACTCGATGACACTCCCCTCCTCCCGATAACTATCGCGACGTCGGCCCGCATAATTAGTGCATATGCAGTGTTGGCAAAAGAGTAAAATTCTTGGCACTTGCTCCCCCATTAGGTCCTAAAGGGCCATTTTTCAGTATATTAGCTTACGATGAAGTTAATACATGATTTTGTTTCCAAATAATAAACCTTATGATATGGGAAATACGTTCAGAACTTTTGTAACGGCCATGCTCTTTTGTGTCGTTCGGCCCTTGTTATCGCAAGACAACCCGCATTACCAGACCGATTTTACGAGCGAAAATTTAACCGAACGCCGAACGAAAATCCTCGATGCCATTGGCAACGACGCCATAGCCCTTGTTCAGGGTGCAGGCGGACAGGCCGGATTCAGTATTTTCCGGCAATCGAATACCTTTTATTACCTAACCGGCCTCGAGACGGATCATGCCTATCTCTTGATAAACGGAAAAAACAAACAGACGACCTTGTACTTGCCCCATCGTGATGCCGGAAGGGAACAGGGCCAGGGAAAAGTATTATCGGCCGAAGACGGGGAGTTGGTCAAACAACTTACGGGCGTCGAAAACGTGAAAGGATATGAATTTTTAGCTGCTGATCTAGTGGGGACCGGCTTGATCAAATCGGCCACACCTTTATTATATACGCCCTTAAGTCCGTCAGAAACCGGTAACGACAGTCGGGACGAACTCTTGTACGGCCAAGCGCGAACCGCTTCAGACCCTTGGGATGGGCATGCTACGAAAGAGGCCTTGTTCGCGCAGAAAATCAATTCGCAATTCCCACAGTTCGAAATTCGTGATCTTTCCCCGATATTGGATGGAATGCGACTGATCAAAAGCAAGGAAGAAATCGGGCTGATACGAAAAGCCACACAAATTGCCGGACTGGGAATTATGGAAGCCATGCGATCTACCAAACCGGGAATCTATGAATACCAGCTCGATGCCGCCGCCAAATACGTTTTCTACCTACACGGCGCCCGTGGCGATGGCTATGCCTCGATTATCGGAGGGGGTACCAATGCCTATATGGGCCACTACTTTCATAAGTCCGATGCCCTTCGGGCCGGCGATCTGGTATTGATGGACTACGCGCCCGATTATCGATACTATACCAGTGATGTAACCCGGATTTGGCCTGTCAACGGAACCTTCGACACTGCTCAGAAAGCCTTGTATCAGTTCATCGTTGCCTATCGGGATGCACTTTTTAAATATATACGGCCCGGGGTAACTTCTGAAGAAGTACTCGATCGGGCCGCTGCCGATATGGAACGTTATTTGGTCGGAAAGACCTTTGCGAAACCGGCCTATTTAAAAGCGGTACAGGAAGGCGTAAAATTCAGGGGTCATTTTCAACATCCCGTAGGAATGGCAGTTCACGACGTCGGTAGCGTTCATCGCGTTCCCCTGCGGGCCGGGATGGTTTTCACGATAGATCCCATGATCTGGATTCCCGAGGAACGTTTGTACATCCGAATCGAAGATGTCGCCTTGGTCACCGAAGACGGCGTGGAAAACTTAAGTGCTTTTGTACCTTCGTCTTTAGAGGACGTGGAAAAGACGATCAAGGAGAAAGGTTTGATCGAATTCCGCCCAACCGACGACTTACCCTTTAAAAATTAGTGATTTAATGGCCTTCGACCCTAAAAAAACAAATACCTAGCAACCCATGAAAAATTGGCTCTTAACCATTGTCTTCGCCCTACCGCTATCTATCAGTTCGGCATTTCCGTTGACGGACAATTACCCGAAAAATCCCAATATCGATGCCCTGAACTATACGTTTCGCATCCATTTATCGGATACCTCCGATGAAATTCTGTGCGAGGAGACCATCGATATCCGATACTTAGCGGCCGGGGTAACCAGCTTGCGGCTCGATTTGACCAAAGCCTCCAAAATTATAGGAAACAAGGGCATGGTGGTGAGTACCGTAGTTTCCGAAGGCAAAACCCTAGCGTACACCCATGAAAACGATGCCTTGATCATTCAGCTGCCCATGCCGGCTACCTTACAGCAACGCAGTAGTTATACGGTTACCTACAAAGGGGTACCGGCTACAGGCCTTAAGATCGCCAACAACAAATATGGCGACCGAACTTTTTTTAGTGATAATTGGCCTGACAAGGGCAGAAATTGGTTGGCCACCATCGACCACCCGTATGACAAGGCCACTTGTGAATTTATTGTTACGGCACCGGCACATTATCAGGTGATTTCCAACGGATTGAAAATAGAGGAAACCGATTTGGCAAATGGCGATCGCCGTACGTATTGGAAGCAATCGGTTCCCATTGCCACGTGGCTTTATGTCCTGGGGGTTGCTCGATTTGCAGTACAGTATGTAGACCAATTCGACGGGAAACCGATTGAAACTTGGGTGTACCCGCAAGACCGGGACGCCGGATTTTATGATTTTGCCCTCCCTACCAAAAGCGTATTGGAATTTTACAGCGATCGGATCGGACCCTTTTCTTATGAAAAGTTGGCCAACATTCAATCGAACAGTGTAAGTGGCGGTATGGAAGCCGCTTCAGCCATTCTTTACAGTGAAAACTCGGTAGTGGGCGATCGGAACGAGCGCTGGCGCAATGTGATCAT
>JALHST010000084.1 GCA_022865355.1 Maribacter sp.
CTAAGTACTTTGATAATATGTCGGCTTTCTTCCTCATCAAAAGTGAAGCGGGAATGCGAATCGTCAAGTGAGGGGTTGTAGAAGAGCTGCATTACTACTCGTTTATTAGAGGTTAAAAATTACTTGAGTTTTGACTTGTGTATAGCATGCTCAATGCCCAGTTCAATCCAATAATGGAGTTGTTCCCCGCTTGCATATCCTTTTGGGGAAACAAAAACGAATTCTTTCATAGGCCTTTTGGTGAAGTCCATGGGCCGAACATTTTCCATAGCCAGTATTTTTTCCATTTTGTCTGATAGTATCCGCACCATAAGATCCTCGTTGATGGCGCCAATGGTCATTTTATCCTTGTATAAAAACGCGATACCCCCGAACATTTTTTTTTCGGTTATCTGCATACCCACTTTCTTGGGAAAAATAGTAATTAGATCCCGAATTCTATTTGCTAACTCCTCTTGATACGCCATACAATAAATATAGTGAATTAAAGGGTATATCGCGCCTTGACACTTATGGTAGCATCGGTAAATTTAGCTTCCCGAAATTTTAAATACCCAACGATCCCGATCATGGCCGCATTATCGGTACAATACTCAAATTTAGGAATATAGGTTGTCCAGCCATATTTTGATTCGGCATCTTTCAATGCGCGGCGTATCCCAGAATTGGCAGAAACCCCACCACCTATGGCAACCTGGGTGATTCCTGTTTTTTTTACGGCCTTTTTCAGTTTATCCATGAGAATTTCAACAATGGTATATTGAATGGAAGCACAAATATCGTTTAGGTTTTCATTAATGAAATTGGCATTGCGTTTGGTTTCCCTCTCAATAAAATACAATATACTTGTTTTGAGGCCACTAAAACTAAAATCAAGACCCTCGACCTTGGGCTTCGGAAATTGAAAGGCCTTTGGGTTGCCGAGCTGTGCATATCGATCGACCAATGGCCCACCAGGGTATGGCAACCCGAGTATCTTTGCGCTTTTGTCAAAAGCTTCACCAACGGCATCATCCAAGGTTTGGCCAAGGACTGCCATATCAAAAAAATTATTTACACGTACGATCTGTGTATGTCCGCCACTTATGGTCATCGCCAAAAATGGAAACTCCGGCATTTTTTTCTTTTCATCTTCAATAAAATGGGCCAAAATATGGGCCTGCATGTGGTTTACTTCGATCAGTGGGAGGCCCAGACCCAACGCCAACGACTTGGCAAATGAGGTGCCCACCAATAAAGATCCCATAAGCCCTGGCCCTCTAGTAAAGGCTATGGCGGATAACTGTTTTTTGTCGATATTTGCGATAGTCAAAGCTTGGTGTACGGCAGGAACAATATTTCGCTGGTGCGCCCTTGAGGCCAGTTCGGGAACGACGCCCCCATATGCCTCATGTATTTTTTGGGTTGCCACCACATTGCTAAGGGTTTTGTTATTACGCAAAACGGCTGCGGAGGTATCGTCACAGGAAGATTCAATGGCAAGAATGTAAATTGTTTCGGGATCCATTGGCTTTGGAACAAAAATTGAGAGATGGTTATAAAACAGGATTCGAATTTTTATAGATTACCTTTGATTCAAACGAGGCGAAATTTAAATTAAAGCCAGCATACGGTCAAAAATTTTAACGAAGTTAGGTGCGAAAGGAAGTATAAAAAATAATTGATATAGTTCATAACAGTCTCTGAAGTACAAAGGTAAAACATTAAGCCCTATCAAAAAACTTAGAAAAATACTGGTAAGAACGCTGATGGTGCTGGTATTGCTTTGTGTTTTGGGCACTTTGGTGCTTTCCTTGCCAATAGTCCAGACACGTTTTGCCAAGTATGCCACCAATAGGATCAATACCGAATTTGGGACCAACATAAACGTTGATAAACTGCGTGTATCCTTTATTTCTTGGGACACCCATCTCGATAAGGTGTATGTTCAAGATTATAAGAACGACACACTTTTTTATATTGATAAACTTACCACCTCCATACTTAGTTTACGTAATCTGGTCAAGGGCAGACTAGAGTTTGGTGCTATTTCGATAGACCAACTTGATTTTAATTTAAAGACCTATCAAGGCGAATCGAGTACGAATTTGGAGGTTTTTATCGATAAATTAGATGACAAGCAACCGCGTGCCCCAGGGACTCCGCCCTTCTTTTTGTCCTCTTCCGATGTAGTAATCGACAAAAGTACTTTTAAATACAGTGATGAAAATTTGGAAAAAACCGAAATTCTCAATTTCAAGGATTTGTTTATTTCAGCAAAGGACTTCCAAATTCTAGGACCTGAGGTTACCACCGACATCGATGATATGTCTTTTATGAGTAGTATAGGTATCAAGGTGAATCTGCTTGCCGCCGATTTCAAGTATAGCAAAGAACAAATGCGGTTTGACTCTTTAAAGATTCGTACCGCAGATTCAGATTTGAAAGGAAACCTCGTCTTTAATTATGATCGGCAAGATTTTAGCGATTTTTTGAATAAGGTCAATATTACCGCAGATTTTGAGGAATCGACGGTCGCCTTTGATGAAATCAATTTGCTGTACAATGAGTTCGGCAAAGGAAAGAAAGCCTCCTTTTCAACGAATATTAGCGGAGTCTTAAATGATCTGAACACCAACGAACTATTTTTACAGTCAGATAATTCGGGAATACGGGGCGACTTCAATTTTAAAAATCTTTTCTCAAAAGAGGAGCCCTTTTTGATGGTTGCCCAAATGAAAAACATCACGACGAGTTTTTACGAGCTTCGATCCCTTTTGCCCAACATTTTGGGTAAGGCTTTACCATCGACTTTTCAGAAATTAGGTCAGTTCACGATACGGGGAGATGCCGAGGTTTCGGAATCTTCAATTACGGCCAAGGCCAACCTGAATACCGCCTTGGGTAGTAGTTACGTAGATATAGACCTGGTCAATATCAATCATATCGATAACGCCTACTACAAAGGTTTCGTAGCGCTGATCGATTTTGATTTGGGTGCCCTGCTTGAAAATAAGCAAATTGGCAAAACCTCATTGGATTTTAATGTTGAAGGCCGGGGATTTACCCAGGAAAACCTAAATACCGAAGTCATAGGACAGATTTATTCGTTGATTTTCAACCGATACGAATATAAGGATATCAAGGTTTCAGGTGTTTTGAAAGAACAGTTGTTCGATGGAACTTTGGTGAGCAATGATGAAAACCTGAAGTTTAATTTCAAGGGATTGGCCGATTTCGGCAAAGATCGCAACGATTTTAATTTTATCGCCACGGTAGATTATGCAGATCTTAAAAAGTTGAATTTTATAAAAGACAGTGTTTCGATCTTCAAAGGTAATGTGAATATGGACATTACGGGGAACACTTTAGATAATATAACCGGCGACCTAAAATTTACCAAGACCATATTTCAGAATAAGAACGACATCTATTATTTTGAGGATTTCAAGATTTCATCCACCTTTGAGAACGATTCGACCCGGATTATCGATATCAATTCCCCGGACATTATCACGGGCTATATGAAAGGCAATTTTAAGGTGAAGGAATTGGCCAGACTGGTGCAGAATTCCTTGGGAAGTATCTATACCAACTACAAACCCTTTCAAATTTCGAATGGGCAGACCATTGCTTTTAACTTCAAGATTTATAATAAAATTGTCGATGTTTTCTTTCCCGATGTAAAATTTGACCCCAATACCTTCATTAAAGGCAATATCATTGCCGACGAAGGCGATTTTAAGCTCAATTTCAAATCGCCCAGCATCATCGCTTATGGTAATGAGGCCGATAGTATCGAGGTCAAGATCGATAATAAGAATCCACTTTTCAATACCTTCATTTCGGTAGGCGATTTAAAAACGAAATACTATGATGTCAAGGATTTCAATTTGATCAATACCACTTTAAAGGATACACTTTTTTTTAGGGCCGAATTTAAGGGGGGTAGCACCTACAACGACATATACAACTTGAACTTTTATCACACTTTTAACAAGGAAAACAAATCGGTAATCGGACTCAAGACCTCAGATGTAAGCTTTAAGGGCAATAAGTGGATTCTTAACAAAGACGGGGATAGCAAGAACAAGGTGATCATTAACCGCTCACTCGACAGTATTACCATTCAGGAAATAGTCATGAACAATAGCCAACAAGAACAAATTCGGCTGAAAGGCCAATTGGCCGACTCGACCTACAAAGATTTGGAACTGCAGTTTAAAATTGTTTCCCTGAACAAAATAACACCGGCCATCACGGGTCTAAAGTTGCAGGGGGAGGTCAACGGCACCTTGAATGTGTTCCAAAAAGATGGCGTTTATCTGCCATCTTCGAACCTTCGTATCGATGAATTTTCGATAAATGATATGCGAATGGGTGATCTGACCATCGGCATTGCAGGAAACCGTGATCTTACCGAGTTCGTGGTCAATGCCGATATCAACGATAAAGGCAAGGAAAAATTAAGTGTTGCCGGCAAAATTTTGAACAAGGGTGAATTTCCAGAGGCCGATCTTTTGGCCAATTTCACCAATTTTGATTTAGAACCTTTTAGTCCATTGGGGGAAGGTGTAATATCGAATATCCGAGGGGACCTAAGTGGGAATGCACGCATAAAAGGCAATATCGACAATCCCGATTTCAGCGGAATACTTACCTTGGATAATGCCGGCCTGGGAATTCCGTATTTAAATGTTGATTACAACTTTGCACGCAATTCCCGTGTTAATCTGGTAAACAAATCGTTTGATTTTGACCAGATCAAATTAACGGATCGGGCCTATGGGACCACCGCTACTTTAGACGGCACGATTACCCATTCGTTTTTTAAGGATTGGGTCCTTGATCTAAACGTCGATACCAAAGGCAATCGCCTTTTGATCCTCGATACGCCCTTTGAAGAGGAAATACTATACTATGGTACCGGATTCTTAAATGGGAAAGGCAGAATTTACGGATCGACCAAGGCATTGACCATCAAAGTCGATGGTGAAACCGCACGAGGAACTTCTTTAAAGATTCCCTTGAGCGACGTGGCGACCGTAGGGGATTATTCCTTCATCAACTTTGTGGAGAAAAACGATAAAAGGACCATAGAGGCCCAGCGAATTTTAGATGACATCCAGGGTTTGGAACTTGAATTCGACTTAAACGTTACGCCCGATGCCGAAGTTGAAATTGTTACGGATCAAAAAACCGGCAGTTCCTTAAAGGGTACAGGTGACGGACTTCTGTTGATCCGGATAAATACCACGGGTAAATTTGAAATGTTTGGTGACTTCGTAGTCGTTACGGGGGAATTCAATTATAAATTCGGGGGCGTTATCAACAAAACCTTTAAAGTGGAGCCCGGGGGGAGTATTGTTTGGGATGGTAAGCCTTTAGAGGCACAATTAGATATGAAGGCCGTATATTCCCTCAATGCGAATCCGGCGCCTTTATTGGACAATCCGAGTTATTCCAGAAGAATTCCCACCAATGTCGTGATTAATTTAAGGAACCAACTACAAAGTCCGGATATTGAATTTAATATTGAATTTCCAGGCACCAATTCAATTGTTCAGTCTGAATTGGAATACCGACTACAAGATCCGGCCATAGAAGAGAAGAATGCCATTTTTCTTCTGGCGCAAGGTACTTTTGTGAATGAACAGAGCGGCATCAATCAGCAGGCTGTGACGGGAAATTTAATTCAATCGGCCTCTGGTTTACTCAACCAAGTACTAAGTGGGGGCAACGACAAATTTAATTTGGGCCTCTCGTATGAACAGGGTAGTAACATCGCCCAATTTCAGACCAAGAACCGTCTAGGCGTAACAGTCTCCACGCAAATAAGTGAGCGCATCTTATTGAATGGTAGGGTAGGGGTTCCGGTAGGTGGTGCGACCGAAACTATTATTGCAGGCGATTTTGAAATTCAGGTGCTTTTGAACGAAGAGGGCACGTTGAGCGCCAAATTCTTTAGCAGGGAAAGTGAAATCCAGGAATATTTGGCAAACCAGCAAGGCTCTACCCAAGGTGCCGGACTTTCCTATGAAGTAGATTTTAACAGTTTTAAAGAACTTTTTCGAAAGATTTTTGCAAAAGACACTACAAAAAAGGATATCCCGGCAGGGAAAAATGGTCCTCCCTCGGTTATGGGAAATGATAGCCTGATCCGTTTTTATTCTAAAACCAAAGGTTTTTAAAATTTACCACGTCGACACGTTGAAATGTTACATTTTTGCAAGTGATTTCATAATTTGGGTACGAAAACGATTGAAAGTTCCAATAACAATGAAATTAAGGATTCAACAATTCCCTTAATTGAAATTAGTTTGTTAATTTTGCTAGCTTAAAATTTTTGATGGCCATTGAAATAAAAAAAATAGGCGTTTTTACTTCTGGTGGGGATTCCCCCGGAATGAACGCCGCCATACGATCCGTAGTACGTACCTGTGCATACCACCATATTGATTGTGTAGGGATCTTTCGAGGATATCAAGGAATGATCGAAGGGGATTTCAAACCCATGGATGCGCGCAGTGTCAACAATATCATCAATAAAGGAGGAACCATTTTAAAATCGGCACGATGTGATGATTTTAGGACCAAGGAAGGACGAAAACAGGCCTATGAGCAATTAAAGGCCGAAGGTATCGACGCTTTTGTCGTTATAGGAGGTGATGGTAGTTTTACAGGGGCCATGATATTCGATCAGGAATACGATTTTCCTTTTATGGGAATTCCCGGTACCATTGATAATGACATTTTTGGAACCACCTTTACGCTCGGATTTGATACGGCATTGAATACCGTGGTGGAAGCCATAGATAAGATACGGGATACCGCTAGTTCGCATAATAGGTTATTCTTTGTTGAGGTCATGGGGCGGGATGTAGGGCATATCGCCCTAAATGCTGGCGTTGGTGCAGGAGCGGAGGAAATTTTGATCCCAGAGGAGAACAGGGGGCTTGATCATCTTCTAGAATCCTTAAAACGAAGCAAACTTTCAGGTAAATCTTCAAGTATCGTAATCGTGGCAGAGGGTGATAAATCGGGTAAGAACGTTTTTGAACTGAAGGAGTATGTCGAGGAACATTTGCCGATATATGATGTGCGGGTATCGGTTTTAGGGCATATGCAACGCGGCGGGCCGCCGTCTTGCTATGATAGGGTATTGGCAAGCCGCATGGGTGTGAAGGCCGTTGAGACCCTTTTAGAAGGAAAAAAGAGACTCATGGTTGGAGTTCAGGACAATAAACTTATCCTGACCCCGATAAGTAAGGCCATAAAGGGACATACAAAAATGGAAAAGGAACTTATACGGGTTTTTGAAATAATGAAAACATAATTTAAATCTTAAAAAGTAAGCAATGTCAAACTTGAAAATAGGAATTAACGGATTTGGTAGAATTGGAAGATTGGTATTTAGAACCACCATCAAAAGGGGTAATGTTGATGTGGTGGCCATCAATGACCTATTAGATGTTGAACACCTTGCCTATTTATTGAAATATGACTCCGTACATGGCAAGTTTGAAGGTACTGTCGATGTGAAGGATGGTCATTTGATCGTAAATGGAAAAACCGTAAGGATAACTGCCGAGCGTGATCCAAAAAACATCAAATGGGACGCCGTTGGAGCTGAGATCGTAGCCGAATGTACCGGTATTTTCACCACCTTGGAAACCGCGCAGTACCATATCGATGGTGGGGCCAAAAAAGTAGTGATATCGGCACCTTCAAAAGATGCCCCCATGTTTGTCATGGGGGTCAACCATAAAAGCGTCAAGGCTTCTGATAAAATTGTGTCGAATGCTTCCTGTACGACCAATTGTCTGGCACCAATGGCCAAGGTATTGAACGATAGTTTTGGCATCGAGGAGGCCCTAATGACCACCGTACATGCTACCACGGCTACTCAAATGACAGTCGATGGTCCTTCAAAAAAGGATTGGAGGGGCGGTAGAAGCGCCTTGTTGAATATAATTCCGGCCTCGACAGGTGCGGCAGTCGCTGTGACAAAAGTAATTCCCGAATTAAAAGGAAAACTTACAGGTATGGCCTTTAGGGTACCAACGGCCGATGTCTCGGTAGTTGATTTGACCGTGCGACTTAAAAAAGAGACTACCTATAATGATATCAAGAAAGCATTTAAAACAGCTTCGGAAGGATCATTGAAGGGAATATTAGGATATACCGAAGAAGCCGTGGTCTCCCAGGATTTTGTAGGGGATCCAAGGACCAGTATCTTTGATGCCGAGGCGGGCATCGAATTGAATTCAAAATTCTTTAAACTGATATGCTGGTATGATAATGAAGCCGGCTTTTCAAATAAAATGGTCGATTTGACCCAGTATGTAGCAAGTCTTAAATAATAAAAATGTTGACATGAAGTTTTCCTGGGAGCGGCATGTAAAGTCTTCGTTCTCAGGAAAATTTTTTAAGAAGGAATCTATGATATTGATAGTAGATAGTGGTGCCACCAAAGCCGATTGGATCGCCCTTGACGATAATGGGGTTCAATTGTTCCTTACACAAACCTTAGGACTAAGTCCGGAAGTATTGACCAAAGAAGTAATAGAAGATCGTTTGGCCAATAATTTTGAGCTCTCCAAAAATAGGGATAAGGTAAACCAAATATTTTTCTATGGAGCTGGCTGTGGTACGGATCGCATGCGGAAATTTTTAAAGAAAATATTTGCCGACTTTTTTCCGAATGCCAAGGTAGAGGTAAAAGAAGATACCTATGCCGCCATATATTCGACAACTAAAGTGGGACATCAAGGTATCGTGTGTATACTCGGGACGGGTTCGAATTGCAGCTACTATGACGGCCATCAATTGATCCAAAAGGTGGTCTCCTTGGGCTACATTCCTATGGACGATGGAAGTGGCAACTTTTTCGGCCGCAAATTGATACGCGATTACTATTACCATAAAATGCCACAAGATCTGGCCCGTAAATTTGAAAAGGGCTATAATTTAGATCCAGATGTCATTAAGGAGAATTTATACAAACAACCCAACCCCAATACATATTTAGCGACGTTTGCAAGATTCTTGGTCGAAAACAAAGACCATCCCTACTCCAAAGGCGTTATTGATAAGGGGTTTCAACAATTCATCAACAACCATGTGATGCAATTTGAACTGGCCACCAAGGTTCCCATACATTTCGTGGGGAGCATCGCCTATTTTCTGAAAGATGAACTCACTTCGGTGCTCGAACGTAATGACCTAGTAGCCGGGGTAATCCGGCAACGACCCATCGAAGGTTTGGTTGAATTCCATATACAGACGATCTAAGGGGTATTCACCACATATAGGTCTTTTAGGAGGCTACTCTAAATCCGGTTTTTCGCTTTTTTAACATCCCGCTGTTTCCGGAGTTCGTTTCATGAAGACTGCCGTCGTTTTTCTGCCTAATATCATCGCCTCCAGTAACTTTCATTTGGTAATCGATCCTTCCCTCACGGCGATCATAGAAATCTCTACGTTCACGTTTTTCGGAAGTCCGGCCACTTCGACCGTTTCCCTGGCGGGGGCCGTTTCGGGATTGAAATAGGCCCCATAAACCTCATTGACCGCTGCGAATTGCCCCATATCCTTTA
>JALHST010000085.1 GCA_022865355.1 Maribacter sp.
CGAGGGTTCTATAGGCGGTGATATCGAGCGGATATCAACCCAAAAAATCAAGGCATTCTATGAAAGCGGGATGGAAATTCCGATAGCACAGGAAATTGAAATTAAAAAGAAAGCCGAAATGGCGGAGCCACAAGGATCTAACGGCATCGCTATATCGGGAAAATTGACACAATCGGGAAATGCCCTGCTATTGATCAATCCACATACCTCTTTCTATTTTCGTCCTGAAGTGCATGTGGTGAGTGAAGCGGGCCTCAATGCCTATGGTGCCGTAACCTGGGGACAATTTTTTGTTTACCAGGGATTTAACGAAAAAACCGGATGGATGCATACCAGCACCTATACCGATGTTTTGGATGAATTCATGGAAACCATTGTAAATATCGATGGAAAACTTATGTATCAATATGGTGAAGAACTTCGACCAGTCCTCACATCGGAAATCCGCTTAAAATATAAGGAGGGCGACTCACTCAAAGAAAAAGTTTTTCCTTCGTATCATACCCACCACGGGCCCATTACGCATCTGGAAGAAGGTCATTGGACTGCCTCTGCCATGATGTGGGAACCTGTGAAGGCCCTTGAACAATCATACATTCGGACCAAGCAAGACGGTTATCAGGGATTCCTTAAAATGATGGATATCCGCACCAATTCGAGTAATAATACCGTGTATGCCGATGCATCAGGAAACATCGCCTATTTTCATGGAAATTTCATTCCGAAACGGAACACCGAATTCGATTATTCAAAACCGGTCGATGGCAGCAATCCGAAGACCGATTGGCAAGGTTTGCACACGGTTGACGAAACCATTACATTACTGAACCCGGAAAATGGATGGATTCAAAATTGCAATTCGACCCCCTTTACCGCGGCCTTGGAGTTTAGTCCTAAAAAGGAAGACTATCCCAACTACATGTCTATTGATCAAGAAAACTTTCGGGGGGTACATGCCATTGAATTATTGACCAATCGAAGTGGCTATACCCTGGATAGTCTGATCAAATTGGCCTATGACCCCTATTTACCCGCTTTTAAAGCTTTGATTCCCGGACTCGTAACGGCCTATGACCAGCATGCCGATAAAAGCCCCAAACTAAAAGAGGCCATCGAAGTGCTCCGCACATGGGACTTTAGGACCGGTAAGGAATCAGTGGCCATGACGTTGGCGCATTTCTATGGAACTGCATATGGCCAAAAAGGGAAGCGACCGGACGGATTGGATGATATGCAATTGATGGGCTATTTTGGTGACAAGTCCCCGGAAGGGGAACGCTTAGGAATTTTCGAAGGTGTCATCGATCAATTAACCGCAGACTTCGGTACTTGGCACATGCCGTGGGGCGAGGTCAACCGCTATCAGCGTTTTAACGGGGATATCATTCAAAAATTTGATGATGCCAAACCAAGTATCCCCATTGGTTTCGCATCCGGACGTTGGGGCGCTTTGGCTGCCTTTGGGGCTCGGTATGACAATAACACCAAGAAAATTTATGGCACGCGTGGCAATAGTTTTGTTGCCGTGGTAGAATTTGGTGAGAAGGTGAAAGCCAAAAGTATTTTGGCCGGAGGGGAAAGTGGCGATCCTTCTTCACCCCATTTTGATGATCAGGCCCAGCGATATGCCGATGTGCAATTTAAAGACGTTGCCTATTATAAGGAAGATGTATTGAAACAGGCGAAGGAAACCTATACCCCGGGGGAAAGAAAATAAGATAGTTTTTTGGCCACCTATTTTTAGCCCGCCGACACGTGTCATGGGTTGTTTATACCGGAATCTGTTGACTTAAACAATGTAAGGTGCCAAAGCCCCATATAAAGTCAATGCAATTGATGCCGATTACTTTTCTTCTCGGAAAACAACCGGCCAAAATAGTTAAGGCCGTTCGGTCCGCGATATCGTTGAACGTAGGTACCAGCACGGTATTGTTCAAAATTAAGAAATTCGCATAGCTAGCAGGTAAACGGATTCCGTCGAACACCAGCTTTTTTGGCATGGGAAGCTCAATGATTTTTAAAGGACGCCCATCTTCAAGCCTGGCTTTTTTCAGACGTTTTAAATTTTCCTGTAAAGGGGCATGGTTTTTATCCTGTTTATCCTTTTCCACCACGGTAACCACGGTATCTTCGTTCACAAATCGGCAGAGATCATCAATATGGCCATGGGTATCATCGCCCATGATGCCGTTCCCGAGCCAAATGGTATTGGTAACACCCAAATATTCCTTAAATAGGGCCTCATAGTCTTCTTTGGAGAATCCGGCATTCCTAACTTGAATCGTGGGATGAAGCAGGCATTCTTCAGATGTAATCAAGGTCCCTTTCCCATTTACCTCAAGGGCGCCACCCTCTAAAACCACCTTTTTGCCTTTGTATATAACTGTGTCTGTTGATAATTTCAAATGCGCTGCGACCCTGGCCGGCACCTGTTTATCAAGCCGCCAATTGCCATACTTGGCCCACCCGTTAAAATTGAAATTCAAGGCTTCACGTTGGTTGCCTTTTTTTACTATAATTGGTCCGGAATCACGCATCCAACTGCGATTCGTTTTTTGAAGTATATAGGATACGTTTTTTATGTTCACCGAGGCGATTCCCAATTTTTCTTCGATGCGGTGCTTTAAAGTAGTGTTCGCGACTACCAAAAATACTTTTTCCTCTTCAGCTATTTTTTTTATGAATTCTACAAAAGCCCATTGTACGGCCTCATATTTCCCCGGCCAATCGTTGCCATTATGGGGAAAGCAGAGTAAAATCCCTTCCTGGGGCTCCCATTCAGCAGGGAATCTTCGTGTTGCCATTTAGCTATTCTATTGCTCTTTTGGTAATATCTTGATATGCATCTATTCTGCGGTCCCTGAAGAAAGGCCAATTTTGACGTACATTCTCCAAATGCTGAAGATCCACTTCGGCCAACAATATTTCTTCCTTGTCATGTGAGGCCATGGCAAGGATTTCACCTTGTGGCCCACAAATAAATGATTTTCCCCAGAATTCGATCCCATCTGTATTTGGCAGATATTTTTCAAGACCAATTCGATTCGCTGCCGCGACAAAGATACCATTGGCCACCGCATGGCCCTTCATGACATTCATCCATGCCCCATATTGGTTTTCACCGTATTTTTCCTTTTCCGATGGATGCCATCCAATTGCGGTAGGATAAAATAATATATCGGCTCCCTGCATTGCGGTAAGTCGCGCCGCCTCAGGATACCATTGATCCCAACAGATCAGGGTTCCCACTTTACCTTTTTGGGTCGAAACGGCTTGAAATCCGAGATCACCAGGTGTGAAATAGAATTTTTCATAAAAGTGTGGATCGTCAGGGATATGCATTTTTCGGTAAAGGCCGCCCTGAGTACCATCAGCATCAATAATGTATGCGCTGTTATGGTAAATTCCAGACATTCTTTTTTCGAAAAAGGGCACGATGATTACAATTCCCAATTCAGAGGCCAATTGACTAAAGGCCGTGAAAGAGATATCGCCTAAGGGTTCGGCTAACGAAAAGTTAGCAACATCCTCACTTTGACAAAAATACCGGCTACTGTACAATTCAGGAAGACAGACTACCTCTGCCCCTTGATGGGCAGCACTACGAATCCACTCCAAACATTTTTTTCGGTTTTCATCCGCTGAATTGTTTAGGTTGAGTTGTATGACGGCAATTTGGTAGTTTTTTTTCATCATGGCCAAAAATGGACTATTATAGTGGCCCAAAGATATCAAATTATAGTTTTTGCGAAGGTATTCTACTTCAAATCAAAAATAGTACGCATGGTATTGAAGTGCCGCACGTTTTGTTATGCAAATAGGAGATTTATTTTTCGTGTCTTTGAAACCGTTATTGTGCTAGGAGAAACTGGCCTTTTTATTCCTTTGTAATTATCAAGGTTGCCTTGGAGCCTGTTGAAAGTAGCCATTTATTTGAATAAATCAGTGCACCCTGATCATCATAAACATCGACTTGGGCCGTATTGGGGCTTGAAGAACCTTCGTTAAGTGCCTCAAAATCCAATCGGTTGAAGCCCTTTTCCAAATCTAGATTAATGCCTTTAAAGGTACCGGTAAGCAGTACATTGGGATCTACGACTTTGTCGTTAAGATATATTTTTACGCGATCACCATCCACATATTCATGATCTCGACACACGATGCCAACAAATTTACCGTTGTTCTTGATATCGCCCATATACATGTCTCCAAAGCGCTGTGAAGTGCCTCCTTCTTTTTCGGTTTTGCCGATTTTAGGGTCAATTTTCATACCGTATCCCGCTTGGACCAATTCACGGTCAGGTAACATTTTTACAGGATTTTTGTTCAGGGAATCCTTTAGGCTGATATCGGGATTTTTATCAATAACAGAAGGGATTCGCAACGAAGTGCCCTTATCATTCGTGCCGTTTGGATCTAATTTGTTCCCCGTTTCGATTTTTAAAGGCTTCTGGGTCGGGATATCGGTCTGTCCGTATCCGTTGAAGGATAGGAATAAACAGGTGAAGAGGAATCCTACGTAAATTTTGGCCATTTTATCTCTTAAAAATGTGGATAAAGATAGCAATTACCCTGCCATAGGGACTTAAAGGAGCGTTAAAATCGATTAAAGGCAATTATTTTAAAGGGCTAGGTGCAACCAATTAATGTATCCATTGAATTTATAGAATCAGGACCGTAGCGACCGCTGGGACTCGTTTTACGACAGAGATCTAAGGGCAGTGTTCCAAGGATTGATTAGTAAGGCACTTGTTTTAGATATCGTCGATTACAGCTTGCAGGAGTACCGAATGGGATGCTCTCCTAAGGATGGCCGTAATGGCTCATCCAATATTGAGGATGGGTTTCCTTTGTATTTTGGTTCCAATAGTCAGGCGTGACTTTATGATTATCAAAGGTTTTTAACCTGCGCTGATATACCCAAATCGTAGGATTAAAAACCATATCGGTGACAGCCACTTTATAGAATTGCGGTTCTTCTTCCGAACTTCTCTTCTCCTCCTCGATTAGCACTTCAAATCCGTTATGTTCTAGCAGTTTTTTTAAAAAATCCTTGCGATTTTCATTTACGTTTTTATCAACAAAAGTTACCCTTGTCTCACCAATACTTCCAAATGAATGTTTTCCTTCCAATGACATAGCTCAATAATTAAAACTACCGCTTAACTCGTAGATGTAATCGTACAATGGACCATAAAAGCCAAGGATTAAAATGCCCAGAACGGCAATAATAAGGCCTAATCTCATGTAAATCCCATTCTTAAAGAACGGAATAGGGCGATCACTTTTTCTTAAGAACATGGCCCTAACGACCAACAAGTAATAGTACAATGAGATTGTAACATTGACAACCGCTAAAAATACAAGCAAATAATATCCCTCGCTAGCCGCTGCAGTAAATAAGAAGAACTTGCCGAAAAAACCGGCAAGTGGTGGAATTCCAGCTAAGGAGAACAATCCCAACATCAAAACCAAACTTAAATTTGGATTCGTTCGATACAGGCCTTCATAATCGTTCATGTGTTCTTTTCCGGTGCGAAGAGAGATAGCTTGGACCACCCCAAAAGCAGCTAAGTTCGAAAACACATAAACCAAGACAAAATAAATCACCGTTGCCATCCCCAATTGATTTCCTACAATGAGGCCCAGCAAAATAAAACCCGCCTGGGCTATGGAGGAAAATGCCAAAAAACGTTTCATATTTTTTTGTCGTAAAGCAAATAAATTACCAATGAACATGGTGGCAATGGCAATGCCATAAACAATGTTTTCCCAAACATGCATTAAGGGTTTCAATATTGTAAAAAGTAAAATTAATAATATGAAAGCCGCGGCCCCTTTGGAAATTACGGATAAATAGGAAGCGATTCCAATCGGGGCCCCTTCATATACATCCGCGGTCCAAAAATGAAACGGAACCAAGGATATTTTAAAGGCCAATCCGGCAAAAAACAGGATCATTCCTAGAATGGATAAGCGGCTAGAGGTTATGAGCACCAAAAGGTCATCGAAATAAATAGATCCCGATGTTGCGTAAAGTAAGGAGATGCCAAACAAGGATATCCCCGAAGCCAGGGCAGCGGAAAGAATGAATTTAATTCCGGCTTCACTTGATTTTCGTTTGGCAGTCTCATAAGCCGCAAGTGCGGCAATCGGAAGAGAGGATAATTCCAGTCCCAAATAAAACATCAGGAAGTCCCCGGCCGAAATCATAAAATAAAGGCCCAATAAAGACGAAAACAACAGTATCAAATACTCGGCAACATTATCTTGAGGAACGATTTTTTCTTGCAACCAATCTGCCGATTGTAACAAAATAATAAGTACGCCAACATCGAGTAAATTTTTAAAGAAATGGATTAAACCGTTCGTGCGAAACATGCCTCCGAACATACTGCTTTCATGAATCCCGAGAAAACCTGCAACGGTATGAATTCCAAATAAAAATATTGATAGGTGAACGATACTGCCTTTTTTCTTCCGAGGCATAAACATTTCAGCGATAATGAGCACTAGTATTATTGCCAAAAGGAAAATTTCCTGTCTCATTAATAAAAAGTTGCTGAAATCCATTGTAATGATTTATTATTTATAAGACTCCTTGTATAAACGGCCCTAAACTCTTTAAAATCATATCGCTTAACCAAAGGGGTGCAATCCCGATCCCAACTATTGGGATCAACAAAAGAAAAATTCCCATTTTTTCATACCAAGTTACTTGATGAACCCCTAGAAATTCCTCGTTTTTTACGGGTCCCATCAACATAATCGCAACAACACGCAAAATATAAACGGCGGTAACTACAATCGCAGAAATTGAAATGATCGTGGCGATTCTATAAAACATAGTATCATGTTGAAATGCACCCACGAAAATATTCATTTCGGCCACAAAGCCGCTAAATCCTGGCAATCCTAGCGATGCTAAACCGGTAATAACATAAATGACCGATATAAATGGGATTACTTTTAACAGACCACCCAATTTGGTGACGTCCCTAGTATGGGTTCTTTCATAGATCATCCCTATCAAAGCAAAGAACAAGGCGGTCATAAACCCATGTGAAAGCGATTGCAAAATAGCCCCGTTCCAAGCCGTCTTATTGAACATCAACAGGGCGAATAACACCAATCCCAAATGACTCACTGAGGAATAGGCGTTGATGTATTTTAAATCGGTTTGTTTAACGGCACTGAATGCGCCATAAATTACCCCAATTGCCGACAGAATAATAAAGAACCACGACCAATGCAAGGCACCTTGTGGCAATAAGTACATCGCGACCCTAAATACGCCGTATCCTCCTAATTTCATTAAAACTCCAGCATGAAGCATTGAAACCGCCGTTGGCGCCGATGCATGACCGTCCGGTGACCAAGTATGAAATGGAAATAGTGCTCCAATAACCGCAAAACCGATAAAGGTTAATGGGAAAAATAACCTCTGGGCCTCGTACGGAATATTTACTTTGGCAATTTCCATAATATTGAACGTCAAAGGACCCCCGTCTGCATTGGAATTAAAATAAATTCCCAATATTCCAACAAGTAGAACGGCTGAAGCTCCCATTAACATTAAGGTTAATTTCATCGCCGAATACTCTTTGGGTCCTGACCCCCAAATGCCGATTAGCAAGTACATGGGAATAACGGCGATTTCAAAGAAAACAAACATGGTGAACAAATTCAGGGAAATAAAGAATCCGTATACCCCAATGGATAGTACGATCAATGAAATAAAAAATTCCTTTGGCAAATCGTGGATTTTCCACGAAATGAATACCCCTGCCAACACCACGATGGATGTCAAAAGCAATAACGCGACCGAAATTCCATCGACTCCAATAGTGTAATGTATGTTGAACTGCTTGAACCAGACTATGTCCCTGGTAAAAACCATTATATCATTGTTACTGGTTCTTTCGTTAAAATAAGCCGCAACAAGGTTCAAGGCCATTCCAAATTGAATAACACCTCCAATCATTGAAATTAATCGTGCCTGATTTAATCCTTTGGAAAAGACCAAGACAAGAATAGTCAATAACGGGACTATGATAAAAAGCGATAAAATATCCATATTATTCTCTTAGGTCGGCCATAAATAAATAGATAGCAATGCTATCATAATAATTCCCGCAACAAAAGCAAAGGCGTAATCTTGCACCCTGCCTGATTGCATGCCTTTTATTTTTTCCGAAGTCAGTACCGTTTTGTTTCCTATTGCAGCCATGGTCCCATCTACATATTTCTTATCAAATTTTGCAATTGGGGCGGCTACCTTATTAAACATTATTTTTTTTGCCACAAAAAGATAGATTTCGTCAAAATAGAACTTAGCAACGGTCCATTTATAAAATGCACCAAAAGTTTTGGCAAATTTATCTGCCAGGTCGCTTTCTTTTTTGTAAAACAGCCAAGCTATTACAATTCCCATGGATCCGGCACCCACGGCAATGGCTGCCAATGGGTAGTGAATCGGCGCTAGAAATTCTATTTTGTCCGCCGTAATAAATTTGCCAAAGGGAATAAACCCTGCCGATATACTCATAAAGGCAAGAAACAGCATTGGAAACGTCATTGATAGGGGAGCTTCCTGCGGGGTGTGTTCATACTTTTTTTCTTTACCCCAAAAAATCCCAAAATAAATTCTGAATATATAAAATGCGGTTAGCCCAGCTACCAAAACCCCAACGATATATATTAATTTATTGTGCTCATAGGCAGCGGCTAAAATTTCATCTTTGCTCCAAAATCCTGCCAAGGGAGGTACCCCTGCAATGGCCAAGGCAGCGATCAAAAATGTTATATGCGTAATGGGCATGTGCTTGCGCAATCCCCCCATATCCCTTAAAAAATTGCTATGCACCGCGTGAAGAATGGATCCGGCCCCTAGGAATAATAGGGCCTTGAACATCGCATGGGTAAACAAATGAAACATGGATGCCATAAAGCCCAGACCCTCATTTGCATAGTAACCTGACACTCCCAAGGCCAACATCATATACCCCAATTGTGACATGGTAGAATAGGCCAAAACGCGTTTAATATCAGTTTGGACAATGGCAATAATTGCTGCAAAGAGAGCTGAAAAAGCACCAACATAAGCCACGATATTCAGGGCAAATCCTTGTTCAACGAAATAGAACATTGGAAACAAACGAGCTACCAAATAAACGCCCGCGACTACCATGGTCGCTGCATGAATCAATGCCGATACCGGAGTTGGGCCTTCCATGGCATCGGGTAACCAAATGTGTAACGGAAACATAGCCGATTTACCGGCACCACCGATAAAAATTAAGATCAATGCCCAAGTAAGGGCAGACAATCCCATGAAAGATGTCGCAGCCCAATTCATGATGGCTGTGCCCCCAGGATCGTTCAACACTCCAAAATCATAGGTACCTGCATAATACCCTATGGTTAAAATTCCGATCAAGAAGCCCAAATCGGCGAAACGAGTCACTATAAAAGCTTTTTTTGCGGCTGCCACCGCCGAAGCTTTCGTGTAGTAATACCCAATCAACAAATAGGAAGAAACCCCGACCAATTCCCAAAACACATATAGTTGGAACAGATTGGATGCCAAGACCAAACCATACATGGAAAAGGTAAATAGAGATAGAAAGGCAAAGAATTTGGTGTAGCCCTCATCTCCCTTCATGTAACCCCTGCTATAAATATGAACCATTAATGAAATAAGGGAAACTACGATAAGCATCATCACCGATATGGGATCGATTAGTATGCCCATATCAAAATGTAGGGTTTCCGTGAATTCCATCCATAGTGTCTTCTCAACAAAAGTTTGGTAAACCTCATTGCTCTTGCCATTTACGAAAAAGTATTGATAGGCCGTATAAAATGATAATAATGTTGAAGCCAATAATCCCAATACACCCAAATATCCTGAAACGGCCGGTTTAATTTTCTGATTAAAAATACCTAATAGCAGAAATATCGCCATCGGGATCAAGAGAATGAATATGATAATTGTAAAATCCATATTTGTCGATATCAATACTTCATGGTTTCAACGTCTTTCACTTCAACGGAAGTGAGCTGTCTATATATATTTACGATTATAGAGACCGCCAATGCCGATTCGGCAGCGGCCACAGCAATCACAAAAATTGAGAAAATCACCCCTTGCAGGGCATCGGGGAATAAATATTTGTTGATTACCACAAAATTAACTACCGAAGCATTCCAGATCAGTTCCACCGAAATCAAAATTGAAATCAAGTTTTTCCTTGTGATAAAACCGTAAATCCCGATAAAGAACAAGATTGACGTCACCGTTAAAATTTCTTGGATGCTGATTCCTTCAATCATATTGAACTATTATTTTTGTTGGAGGGTTTACTCCCTTTTGCAATGATGATCGCCCCGATCATTATGGCCAATAGCAACACACTAATTACTTCAAAAGGCAAAATGAATCCTCCCGGTCCATAGCTTAAAAGTTTTGTCCCTATATCGACCGTGCTAGTGGTCAGATGGTTTTTCACTTCCTTAAAATCATATGAATAAATGGTGATTAGAAATATAACAAGACCAATAAGACATAGGGATCCCGTTAATAGCTGTTTCGTGGTTTTGGCGATTTCCAATTCCATTTCGATATGATGCACTAAAAGGACCGAAAAAATTAAGAGCACAATAATTCCGCCGGCGTATATGGTGAGTTGAATAGCAGCCAAAAAATTATAGTCGATTAAAAAGAAAATGCCAGCTATCCCTATAAGTACAAATAGCAGGTAAATCACCGAACGCAACATTTTACGGCTGGTAACGGAAGCGATTGCAAAAACAATCATGATCAATGCTAAAATGTAAAATATAATTCTTTCCATAGGCCTAATCTTCCACTCCTGCTTGCAATTTCGATTCAGGGTTATTCAAAACCCGGGTGAGTTGTGTCCTATCATAAACCGAATTTTCAAAATTTTGTCCCCATTTAATAGCATCGGTCGGGCACACATCAATACATAGTCCGCACATGGTGCACATACTTAAATGGTAGATGAACTGATCTATCTTTTTTCTATTTTTTCCGGTAGTTTCATCTATTCCTTTATCCCATATTATCTCTATGGTCCCATTGGGACAGGCAATTTCACATTTTTGGCAGCCTGTACATCGATGTTCGTTATTTTCGTTATGTGGCATTATTACTTCCCCACGAAAACGCTCGAACATTTTTAAGGTATCCCGGTTGTCTGGGTATTGTTGTGTGATGGCTCCTTTTCTAGAGGTCAAAAAATACTTTCCCGTAATGCTCATTCCGGTAAGCAAAGTCTTAATCCCTTGGTATATATCTGAAAAATAACCCATAATGCTTAGAACTGAATTGTTAAATTAAGCCAGACAATGAATGCCATTACTACCATATTTACCAAATTGATTGGCAATAAATATTTCCACTCAAGGGTGAGCAATTGATCGACTCTTAACCGAGGGAATGTCCATCTGAACCACATTATTAAAAAGACAAGAACCAGTGTTTTGGATAAAAACCAAAATACCCCCAACCACGGAATTGATTCGGTTAAACCGAAAGGCGATAACCATCCGCCAAAAAAAACCGTTGTTGCGATGGCAGCGATAATGAACATGTTTATAAATTCTGCTAAAAAGAAATAAGCGAACTTCATCCCTGAATATTCTGTATGGAACCCGGCCCCCAATTCTGACTCGGCTTCCACCATATCGAACGGCGCTCTATTGGTTTCGGCCGTGCCTGAGATCATAAAGATCATAAAGGCTATAATGGCCGGAAGGTGCCCTTGTACAATTAACCATCCATTTTTTTGAACTTCAACAATTTCTGAAAGCTGTAAACTTCCTGCAATCAATACCATTGTCAAAAGCGATAAGCCTATTGAAAGTTCATAACTAATAGTTTGCACCCCACTTCGCATGGCGCCGATCAAGGCAAATTTATTGTTGCTGGCCCAACCTCCCAATAATATTCCAATAACCCCGATCGATGAAATCGCGATTAAAAAGAAAATGCCAATATTGATATCAAAGGCTTGGAAATCTTTGGTAAAAGGAAATACGGCCAAGGCCATTAGCGAGGAAATAATCACAAAATATGGTGCCAAATTGTATAAAAATTTGTCAGCTTTGGTAGTCCCTGTCAATTCTTTGGACACTAATTTCAAAGCGTCGGCAACGGTTTGCAATAAGCCTTGGAAACCGACCCGGTTCGGTCCGATTCGCAATTGAAACCACGCGGCGACCCTTCTTTCCATCAATACCAAAAACAAACCGACCACAGAAAAAATCCCCAAATACACCAAGGCGATCAATATCATTTCCACAATAGCGGCCATCCCTTCCGGCATTACGCCGAAAAGCCAATCATGAATGTTATTAATAATTCCCAATGTCAGGTTCATGTTATCGATCAATATCTGGAATTACAAGATCTAATGTCGCCATTATGGCTACCAAATCGCCAATTTTACCACCAACGGAAATATGATTCAACAAAGATAAATTTGAGAATCCAGGGGAACGGAATTTGAGGCGGTACGGGCTCTTTGTTCCCGTACTGATGATATAAACTCCCAGCTCCCCCCTCGCGGTTTCCACTTTTTGATAGTATTCCCCTTTCGGCAATTTGATTACCGCATTTGTTTTTACTCGAGACTCGCCCTCGGGAATATTGTCTACTAATTGCTCCACTATTGATAAGGATTCCCACAACTCCATAATTCTAACTTGGTAGCGAGCAAAGGTATCTCCTTCGGTCATTAAGGATTCTTTGAAGGTAACCCTATCCAAAGCGCTGTAGGGATGATATTTTCTCACGTCACAGGAATACCCGGAAGCACGGGCAACCGGTCCTGAAGCCCCAAAAGAAATGGCATCCTCCTTGGATAAGACCCCTACCCCTTTGGTCCTTTTTTGAAAGATTATATTTTCGGTCAAAAGGCTGTCGTATTCGGGAATTTTGGTTTTAAAGTGCGCTACAAAAGCTTTTACTCGCTTCACGAAATTCGGATGTATGTCGAGCATTAGGCCGCCCGGAACATTGTAGTTCATCGTTAACCGTGCCCCACAGGTTTCCTCCATGATATCGTTGATCATTTCCCTGTCCCGAAAACCATAAAAAAAAGTGGTCAAAGCACCGACATCCATACCCATAACTCCCCACCATAGGCAGTGTGAAGAAATCCGGGTAAGTTCACCAATAATCGTCCTAATTACTTTTATGCGTTCAGGAATTTCAAGTTGCAAGGCGTTTTCAATCGTCAGACAGACTGCCTCGTTATTAATATTGGATGATAAATAATCCATTCTATCCGTCAGATGAACGATTTGTTGGTAGCTGTCCCGTTCACACATTTTTTCTATGGAGCGATGGATATATCCCAAATCTGGTTCAACTTTTTTAATGATCTCCCCATCAATGGTCAATAAAAGATTTAGAACACCATGGGTAGCCGGATGTTGAGGGCCCATATTAATACAATATTCCTCGGACTTGAAATTATTATTTACCGAGGTTACTTCCATGGTCAATTATTTTATAATCATGTTAATTTCATCCACATAATCCTTCCTTAGAGGAAAACCAACCCAGTCCTCGGTTAAAAAGAGTCTTTTCAAGTTGGGGTGGTGATTAAATTTTATACCAAAAAAGTCAAAAACTTCACGTTCGTGAAATTCTGCAGTGGCCCAAATATCGCATACCGAATCAAAAGCAGGATCTTCCCTATTTTGTGTATTCACTTTTACGACCACCATATGTCTGTGGGTCGTTGACTCCAAATGGTAGACCACCCCCAGTTCCTCTCCCCAATCGACTCCGCTCAAACAAAATAAATAATCGAAATAGGTTCCATTATTACTTTTTAATTCCAACATTAAGCGGTGAAGCTGACCTGGCTGTACCAAAATGTTCAAAAACTGCGAGCCTTCTTCAGAAAATTCCAAATTGGGTACGAACCTATTAATTACCTCTTTTAAAGATTCATTGGTCATAATGAAAGGTTTTAAATTCCTTCGTCAAAGCCTTCGATCGGGTTTTTTTTAAGCTTCCTGTTTTCATTCCGTATTTTGTCCTGAAGCATAAGCATCCCTTCTAACAGTGCTTCGGGGCGAGGGGGACAACCAGGAACATAAACATCTACGGGAATTACGTGATCTGCCCCTTTCACGACTGAATAGGTGTTATAAAAGAACGGTCCACCGGAAATGGCACATGCACCCATGGCAATCACGTATTTTGGTTCGGCCATTTGATCGTATAATCGTCTTAAAACAGGGGCCATTTTATTCACGATGGTACCGGCGATAATGATCAAATCTGCCTGTCTTGGGGAAGGTCTTGCCACCTCAAATCCAAATCTTGAATAATCATGGCGGGAAGCCCCTGTTTGCATCATTTCAATCGCACAGCAACTCGTACCAAAATACAGGGACCAAAGTGAATTTGATCGGCCCCAATTAATGATTTTATCCAATGATGTCACGACAACGTTGGCACCGTTACCCGCTGGAATTACTTTTCCAGGGAAATCTTCCGGAATCTTATTATTTGAATCTACTCCCATTGTAAAGCTCCTTTTTTCCAAGCATATAACAAACCAAGCCCCAAGATGATTAGGAAGATAAGTATTTCGATAAAGGCAACTGTTCCAATGCTTTTAAAAACCGTCGCCCAAGGAACAAGAAATGCCACCTCAACATCAAAAATTAAAAATAAAATGGCGAATAAATAATAACCAACTTTAAACTGAACCCAAGTTGGGCCTTTGGTAACCATACCACTTTCGTAAGGTTCCCTCTTTTGGGGGTTATCCGATTTAGGGGAGATCAGGTTCGATAAAAAATTCGCACCGGCAACTAATACTACGCCCGCAATAAAAAATACAATTAGTGCTTCCGATCCCATGCCATCCTTTTATATGGTTATTTAACCTCGTAAATATCCCCGGAAAAAAACAAATCGTCCGTTTTGGTAAAACGCGAATTAGCCTTCACCTGCGCTGTAAGGGCATCTTCCCTTTCTTCAAAAGTGACATCCTCAAAACTGCGTATAATCCCAGTAACCATGGGATATTCAAGCCTAACAAGCATTTGATGTAAGGTAGGATCTTCAATTTTGGCATTGTGCACCAAAAGATCTTCTTGGGTTATCCCGTTTTCGCCCAGGGTAACTACTTCCAATTTCAGGCCGTTGAGGACCAATCCTTTATCTTTCGTTTTCCCGAATATCATGGGTTTTCCGTGTTCTACATACAATTGTCTGTCTTCGCGCACTTCTTTATCGGTGTATTTGGAAAAGCATCCGTCATTGAAAATTGGACAATTCTGTAAAACTTCGATTAAGGAAGTCCCTTTGTACTTTTCGGAGGCAATAAAAATATCGGTCATCTCCTTAGGGGTATTGCCCCCGATCCTTGCGAAAAACCGAGCACGTGCCCCAATAGCCAATTCCCCTGCAGAAAATGGGGGCTGGGTATTTCCATACGGAGAGGATTTAGTTTTTTGCCCCACCAAGGAGGTTGGGGAAAATTGACCTTTGGTGAGGCCATAAATTTCATTATTGAAAAGTACGATATTCAAATCCAGATTTCTACGCAAAACATGGATAAAATGATTGCCTCCGATAGCCATGGAATCCCCATCCCCGGTAATGACCCAAACACTAAGGTTATGATTGGCCAGTTTTACACCCGAAGCTATGGCAGTTGCCCGCCCGTGAATGCTATGCATGCCATAGGTATCCATGTAATAAGGGAATCGCGAAGAGCACCCGATTCCGGAAATAAATACGACATCTTCTTTTTTAAGCCCCATTTCTGGGAGCGCTTTCTGCATCGAACGCAAAATAACATAGTCATCACAACCGGGACACCATCTTACCTCCTGATCGCTTGCAAAATCTTTATAGGTATATTCTTTTACCGCTGTCGTTTCCATAGTTATGTTGCTAATTGTTTAAAATGTTCCATGAGCTCATTATTTGCAAAAGGCAGTCCCTGAATTTTATTGTATTGTAAAAAATTATAACCGTAAAAGTTTGTTTTAAGAATCTTAACGAACTGTCCACTATTTAATTCACAAACAACAATTTTTTTGAATTTTTTTAGAATTGATTCCGTGTTTTTTGGTAATGGGTTTATATAATTGAAATGCGTAAATCCAATATTGGCATGTCCTTCTTCATGGAGATGTTTCACGGCGGAATGTAAACTGCCATAGGTACCGCCCCATCCTATGACCAACAGGTCCCCAGAATCCGCAAATTCTGTCGTCTGATCCGGAATGTAGTTCTGTACCCTCTTTATTTTTTCTGCCCTGATCTTGACCATATACTCGTGGTTCTCGGGATCGTAGGAAACATTGCCCGTAACGCGGTCTTTCTCCAATCCTCCGACTCTATGTTCTAGACCAGGAGTACCCGGCACCGCCCAATATCTTGCCAAGGAATCCTCATCCCTATCATAGGGATGCCAATTGTCTTTTCTTTCCTTAATGCGATTATTTTTAATTTCGGGAAGATCATCCACCGATTGAATTTTCCAAGGGGTGGAGCCATTGGCAATATACCCGTCGGTTAATAAAAGTACCGGGGTCATGTGCTCTAGGGTAAGCTTTGCTGCCTCATAAGCAAAGTTAAAGCAATTTGCGGGGGTACTGGCAGCAAGTACGATGATCGGGCTTTCACCATTTCTCCCATACATGGCCTGTAACAGGTCCGATTGTTCGGTTTTGGTAGGCAAGCCGGTAGAAGGGCCTCCCCGCTGAACATCAACGACCACTAAAGGCAATTCGATCATCATCGCCAAACCCAAGGCTTCTCCCTTCAACGCCAATCCGGGCCCCGAGGTAGTGGTGATGGCCAGGTCGCCGGCAAATGAGGCCCCTATGGCCGATGTTATCCCGGCAATTTCGTCTTCGGCCTGTAGGGTTTTTACACCGAAATGCTTGTGTTTTACAAGCTCATGCAAAATATCGGAAGCCGGTGTAATAGGGTAGGAGCCCAAAAACAATTCCAGTCCCGATTTTTCAGCAGCGGCCAAAAAGCCCCAGGCCGTCGCGGTGTTTCCCATAATGATCCGATAGGTTCCTTTGGCCATTTTAGCGGGGGTAATCGTGTAGGCATTTGGTATGAGCTCCAAAGTTTCCGCAAAATAATACCCTGCATTCAATACCTTGGTGTTCGCTTCAATGATTTCCGGATTGGACTTAAACTTTTTCTTAAAAAAATCTATGGTATGGTCGGTTGACCGATGATACATCCAATATACCATGCCAAGGGCGAACATATTTTTACTACGCGTAATGGTCTTATTATCCAGTCCTTGGACATCTTTCAAGGCCTCCTTGGTTAAGGAAGTCATGGTCACCTCGATGACCCTATAGTTAGTCAGGCTACCATCTTCGAGCGGGTTGGTAGTGTAAGATGCTTTATCCAGATTTTTTTTGGTAAATGCATCGGTATCCACAATGATCGTGTGTCCGGGTTTGACCGCTTGCAAGTTGGTCTTTAAACCTGCTGGATTCATCGCCACCAACAGGTCTACTTCATCGCCTGGGGTGCTGATCTCCACACTGCCAATATGAACCTGGTATCCGGACACACCGTACAAACTTCCTTGGGGAGCCCGGATTTCGGCCGGGTAGTTTGGAAATGTGGCCACATCATTGCCGAACATTGCGGAAGTATCCGAGAATTGCGTCCCTGTTAACTGCATCCCATCGCCTGAATCACCGACAAATCGGATAATTACGGCTTGCAGTATTTCCTGAGTTTCCTCTGTCTTTACTGGAATCATTATTTCAGATTTACTGTTTGTTATGTATATTCAACCAAATAATAGTATATTTAAGTGTCAAATATAATTTCAAGTTAGTCTATCAAATATGATATTTATCATTCAATATAGGCAATATAGGACTTAGTTTTGAATAGGATTATTATAAAAATAGGTAAAAATGGCTATCATTATAACAGATGAATGCATTAACTGTGATGCTTGCGTTTCAGAATGTCCAAACAATGCAATTTATGAACCAGATCAAAAATGGTCTTACTCAGAAGGAACGGCTTTAA
>JALHST010000007.1 GCA_022865355.1 Maribacter sp.
GCGACGGGGCCCACCCCTTACCATTCCGAACAGGGAAGTTAAGCCCGTCTGCGCCGATGGTACTGCTATACCAAGTGGGAGAGTAGGAAGCCGCCTTCCTCGAAAAGTCCCTCACAGTTTTGTGGGGGACTTTTTTTATGCTTAAACACCAATACGGTATGGTGCAGAATGCATACTTTTTTTGGTATATTTATCGAAACGAAATGCCATGATAAAGAATATACTGCTATCAATTGCCCTTTTGGCAACCTTTGTCGCTTTCCCCCAAGAAAAAAAAATCCAAGCCTTGGTCGGTGGTACCCTTATTGACGGGTTCGGATCTACTCCAATAAAGAATAGCGTCATTATCATTGAAGGCGAAAAAATCAAAACTGTCGGGAATATTGAGAATACTCCGATTCCGTCAAACGCCGAAATCATCTCAACAGAAGGCATGACCGTATTACCGGGACTATGGGATATGCATGTGCATACCATGATCAATGGCCATGCCGATTACGACCACTGGGACAAAACCTACCCGCCCTTATTCAAGGATGTCATCATGCCAGCTTCCGCCCATCAACTATTAATGGCCGGGGTAACCAGTGCACGCGATTTAGGAGCCCCTTTAGAGGCGAGTATTTCGGTTCGTGATGCCATTAACAAGGGGGAAATACCGGGTGCCACCTTATATGTATCCGGCCCATTTATTCAACATGAACCCTATCCTGGCACTGAAGATTTTCGTTGGGGTGTCACAGGCGCGGAAGACGGGAGAAAAAAAATCAGAAAATTGGCCGCTGCCGGTGTTGACCTTATAAAATTGATCGATCAGGACCAAATGACCATGGAGGAGTTAAAGGCCGTGGTTGACGAGGCCCATAAAAATAAACTCAAAGTAGTCGCGCATGGCCATCGACCCGAAGAAATCAGAAGAGGATTACTGGTCGGGGTCGATTGCTTTGAACATACCGGATTGTCATCAGCCCCTGAATATCCAAAGGATATTATGGATATGATCAAGGAACGGACCGCTCAAATGAACAAAGGCCCGTTATTTTGGTGCCCTACGGTCGAGGGATTATATAATTACGAATACCTACGTGATAACCCAGAAAAATTAGACAACGACTCTTGGCATTTGGGACTACCTGACAGCGTGATTACCGATATAAGAAATAGTTTTGCGCACCCAGATCGTTTGCCTTATTTTCAGTTGACACCTTCACGACGACCTACCTTACAAACAAAAGTAAAGCAGTTACTAGATGCCGGAGTGGTCTTGCTTGTAGGGACCGATAGCGGAATACCCATGAAATTCCATAGTCAGTCTACCTGGAATGAATTAGACGTTTGGGTCAATGAATTCGGCATAGACCCTATGTATGCCATTCGGGCAGCTACCTATTGGCCGGCCTTGTGGATGGGGGTGGCCGATGAAGTGGGCACCATCACTCCGGGAAAATATGCCGATATCATCGCAGTAGATGGCGATGTGCTAAGGTATATTAGCCTTTTGCAAGATGTTGACCTAGTCATCAAACACGGAAAACGTTACAAATAGGTTTGAGCGATTTCGATTTAAAATCAAGCGGTATATCTTTAAAAACCGAAGAAAAGCTCAACGTAGTTTCACATGCCGTCGGTGCCTTATATGGGGTGATTGGTTTGTTTTTACTACTGGATCATAATTCCCACAAAACCCCCTTTTCGGTCGTAAGTATTGCAATCTATAGTATGTCGTTCATTGCCATGTTCGCGGTTTCCACGGCGTACCACCTAGCGACCGACCCACACATAAAAATAAAATTACGGGTCCTTGACCACATTAACATCTATTTTTTAATTGCCGGCACCTATACCCCTCTAGCCCTAATCAGCTTGCCGGATCAAAATGGGTGGTCTATTTTCTATACCGTTTGGGGTATTGCCGTGGCAGGAACACTTTTTAAGTTATTTTATACAGGCAGGTTTGAGTTTGTCTCCTTATTACTCTATCTCGCAATGGGTTGGCTAATCATGGCCGATTTTCATAATCTATTGGAGAAAACCTCTAGTCTCGGGATCGCCCTCCTCTTCTTAGGTGGCGCTTTTTATACTTTGGGGATCCTATTCTATGCTTGGGAAAGAATTCCTTACAATCATTTTATTTGGCACCTCTTTGTCCTGGCAGGCGCCTTGAGCCATTGGCTATTTATTTATTTCGATGTTGTCTAAATTATTTGCCAATGGGTGAATCGTCGCATTCCAAGTCGCCCGTCACATACTGTAGACCGTCCAATAAGAATTGCAGCATTTGGGGGTTTTCCATACTTTGGGCATTGTGTGATGGCGAACAGTAAAAAACACGACCCTGACCATAGCGTTTTATCCAGGAAATATATTTGACGGTATCTTTAACTTCCTCTTTTTTGCCCACCAACTTATCGGCATCCATATAGAGTAAGGGTCTAAAATTATAATCAAAATAGGCATTGTTGAAGAAATACGGTTCATCGATATGTTCAAATTCCTTCCCTTGAAAAGCTTGCACCAATGGATGGTCGGCTGCTGCCAATTTTACCTTAATTTTTTGTTGTTTGGGATGATAATCAAAACTTCCGCCTAACATTTCACCGAATTTTTCTGAATTGTTCTGCATGACGATACCGCCGTGAAGCACCATCAATCCACCACCATTTTTTACATATTGCAAAAGATTGGTTTCAAGTTGATGGGCCCTTGACCACCGCTGCGCATCGGTCAGACTGGTATCGGTTTTTAAAACATCCCAGAAAAGATTGCGTTTATCACCGATCGAGCAATTATTATTGAGAACGATGGCATCATAATTTTTGAGATGGTCCTTTTCGAATTGCGCAATGTCGGTAGAGGTGGTGACCGTGAAACCTTTTGATTTTTCAGCTATACATTTAATGACAGCTTCGGTATGGGGAATCGTCCAATGTTCAAATCCGGTAAACAGGGAGAAAATTAGGATATTTTTTTTCCGCTCCATGTGAACGGTAGTAGTATCGGGTGCCAATTTTTCGATTTTGCCAAGCCATTCATCCGTGAGAGGGAAAGCTGCTGCATCCTGGGCGAATGCCCCTCCTATAAAGATAAAAGCGAAAATGGGAAGTAGGAATCTTTGCATTGTTCACACTTTTTATGTTACTTCGTTAACGTTAACGGTTCTATAATTTCTGAAACCCGACTTTGTAAAAGTAATTGTAAATTACCAAAAATAAATAGTGTTCATAGAAGTAAACTAAACTAGGTAGGCAGTTCCTTGATTTCACAATTCCCCTAAAATAAATCCTTTTTCTTTATGTAAGGATTTAGCACGACTTTAAAAGTCGGGAAAACGGGCACACAAACCTGCTAGGTGGATGTCATGGGAATCGCATTGATTCCTTACTAACTTTTGATAGGTAAAAACTTGAAGTCACAACAAACCTTCGGAACATTACAACCCTAAAACACGCGATATGAAACGAAGGAACTTTATTAATAAAACGGCGTTAGGTACAGCCGCCATGGTTGGTTTTCCGACCATTGTACCAGCCCATGTGCTTGGAAAGGATGCACCGAGCAATAAGATTAATATCGGACAAATCGGTTGTGGCCGGATAGCCCGAGGCCATGATATACAGGATACCATTCGATTTGACGATGCCCGATATATTGCGGTTTGCGACCTGGATACCAAACGGGTTATGGACGCCAAAAAGTTGGTGAATCAATTTTACAAGGAAAAGACGGGTAGCGATACCTATGTTGATGTCAAGACGTATGGCGATTATCGCGAATTGCTTTTGAACAAGGATATTGATGCGGTAGTAATAAGCACGCCCGACCATTGGCATTCCCAACCCGCCATGGAAGCTGCTTTGGCCGGGAAGGATATCTACTTGCAAAAACCGACTTCACTTACCATCAAAGAAGGACAACAACTTAGGGATGTTATTAAAAAGACGGGGGTAATTTTACAAGTTGGCACCCAGCAGCGATCCATGGCCCAATTTCGGGTAGCGGCCGAGCTCGTAAGAAATGGTCGGATCGGAAAGATCCATACGGTAAAAATCGGGTTACCCGGAGACCCTGCAGGACCTGATGCACCGCAAATGCCCACACCCCCGAACCTAAATTTTGACATGTGGGTAGGTTCGACCCCAGAAGTGGCGTATACCGAAATAGGCGTTCACCCACAGAACGATTATGGAAGGCCCGGATGGCTCAGATTGGAAAATTATGGTGCAGGCATGATTACCGGGTGGGGACAACACCATTATGATTCTGCTGCATGGGGCATGGATACCGAGCTAACCGGACCCATTTCGGTCGAGTCCTTGGCGGAATTTCCCAAATCGGGCTTGTGGAACGTACACGGCGATTTTTTTGTAAAACAAGAATATGCCAATGGTATTACGGTCTATACCAGTGGGGGTTACCCCAATGGCATTCGATACGAAGGTAGCGATGGTTGGATTTTCGTTTCAAGAGGCGATTATAACGCTTCAGCCTCCGATCCCGTCGACCAGGAGAAAAGTACCAAGGCCTTGGATGCCAGCGATCCAAAAATTCTGGAATCCGTTATCGGGGAGCATGAAATTCATTTGTACAAAAGCGAGGATCAACATGGCAACTGGTTAGATTGTATAAAGACCAGAAAAGAGCCTATTTCCCCTATTGAAAAAGGCCATAAGGCATGCGCTGTCTGCCTTATTAGCCATATTGCCATGAAGATCGACGGAAAATTACAGTGGGATCCCACGAATGAGTTTTTTATAGATAATGACGAAGCGAATGCCCTATTGCGAAGGGAACAGCGCAAACCGTATGGAACCGATTATGTGCAAGTTTGAACTCTTTAAAAAAACAAATCTTTATAGTGCTTCGCCACTGCCTGAAATGATTAGGCATGCATAGCCGTCTTTGACTAGTATAGGGATCCAAATACGTACTGAATCTAGATTTATGAAATACACTATTGTCATGCCCTTGCTTTGCTTCTGTCTGGCTTGTGGAGAAAAGAAAACCGCTGAAAATGTGGAACCACAGTTATTAAATCCGAAGGAAGTCAAACTCATGGTTCTAGACCCTGGGCATTTTCACGCGGCCTTGGTCTGTAAGACGATGTACACCCAAGTCGATACCCTTATTCATGTTTTTGCTCCTGAAGGTCCTGAAGTTCAGGATTTTTTAAGCAAGATAGCCTCCTATAATACACGGCAGGATGCACCTACCGCATGGAAACCAAAGACCTATTTGGGCCCAGATTACTTCAATACCATGGTAGCCCAAAAACCAGGGAACGTAGTCGTCATCGCAGGTAAAAATTCAAAGAAAATCGATTATATCCTCGAAGCAGTCAAAGCCGGACTCAATGTGTATGCCGATAAACCTTTAGTTATTGATCCACAGGGATTTAAAAAATTAAAGATGGCTTTTGAAATTGCCAAAAAGAATGATGTTTTGATTTATGATATCATGACGGAGCGCTTTGAAGTGACTACTGCAATGCAAAAGCTATTTTCTACCCTACCGGGTATTTTTGGGACACTCTTGAATGGCACGCCCAATGATCCAGCCATCAGCAAGGAAAGCATTCATCATTTTTTTAAGTATGTCTCGGGTCAGCCACTGGTTCGTCCGCCCTGGTTTTTTGATGTGAACGAAGAAGGGGAAGGCATTGTCGATGTTACTACCCATTTGGTTGATTTGGTGCAATGGGAAGCTTTCCCAGGTCAAATCATCGACACGACGAATATTGAAATGATCCATGCCAAACGTTGGCCGACGGTGTTAAGCAAAACGCAATTTCAGAATGTGACGGGTTTGGATGACTATCCCACCTATCTTAATAAAGAACTTTCTAAAGAGGGTTTAAAAGTGTTCAGCAACGGCGAAATGCTGTATAAAATCAACGGAAAATATGCCAAAGTCTCAGTGATTTGGAATTATGAGGCCCCAGAGGGTACAGGGGACACCCATTTTAGTATCATGCGCGGAACCAAAAGCAATTTGGTCATTAAACAGGGAAAGGATGAGGACTTCCTACCCACCTTATATGTTGAATCTCAAGAGGGAACAGACCTGGAAAAGTCCCTTCAAGTGGCCATTGCCAACGTCATCAATGTAAGATTTCCAGGTACTACGGCCGAAAAGATGTCGGACTCCCAATGGAAAATAACGATTCCGGATACATTTAAAATCGGACATGAGGCCCATTTTGCGCAAGTAACCCAGAATTATCTAAAATACTTGGAGAAAGGCAACTTGCCCGATTGGGAAGTGCCCAACATGATTGCGAAATATTATACCACGGTAGCGGCCTACAAGATGGCACTTGAAACATCGGCGCCTTAAGATTTGAGGACATCTTTATAGGCATGAAAAAATGCTTCTAGCCGCTCCATTCCATCTTTTAGGAAAACCATGGTACCTTGCCATGTGTTTTTGTCATATATCGAAACGTGATATTTTTTTATAAAGATCCTAGAAATCCCTTTTCCATTGGTTGATGAATAGGCATCCTCAAAAAGTGCTTCCGGAAGATACATATCCTTTACGATGGCTATCAAAGCCAATAAGTTATTCCCCAATGCACTTCTAGATTCCAAATCGATATGTTCCACATCCATGGAAACCATGGCCATTTCGGTATCAAAATGAAATTTCATGACCAGCCCTTTGATTTTAGTATTGTACAATATCCATTTGCGGGGAAATGATTTGCCAAAGGAAATCCAAAAATCCTGACGTAATTTTTTAGATGCCTCCTTGCTGTACATTTAAATCATATATGCCGTGGCAATCCCAAAAATAATAACGAGAACTTTCCTAAGATTGAATTTATGCCCTTCCGAACTTTCAAAAAGAATTACGGTTGAAATATGAAGAAATACCCCGATGACCAATGCCGTTATAGGCGCATAATAGGCCTCTAATAGACTAAAATGGCCTGCAAAATAACTACCCATCGGAGTCATAAGGGAAAATAGAAAAATGAAGAACATCGCCTGATATAACTTGATCTTAGAATCCAGGAAAAATATACTCAAAATTATGGCAATGGGAATTTTATGGATAAGAATACCGTATAATAACGTCTTATGTTCTTCAATAGGGAATCCTTCCAACAATGAATGAATGGAAAGACTTATGAACAATAGCCATGGAAAAAGGGTATTTTCGGGGTCGAGATGTACATGGCCGTGCTCGGCGCCTTTGGAAAAGAATTCCAAGAAAATCTGCAAAAGGATACCGAGCATGATAAACACCCCGACCGACTTAGTTTCCATGGTCGCGTATACCGAAGGTAATAATTCAAAAAGGGTCAGTGCCAATAAGAATGCGCCACTGAACGCCAATAATAATTTAAAATTTTCTTTTTTCTTTGGCCTGGTGATGTATACGAACACAAAACTCAAGACAACGGCCAGAATGGGGAGTAGGTATATCATAGACTATTAGTTTAGGTCTTGGTGCGCAAAGCGGCAGCAAAATACCAAAATCGAGTCGCCAAAAACCAATCTTTTCGCGGCATAACTATTTGCAATATGTTCTTTGAGGTATTGATTAGGCCAAGCATACCGAAGATTGCCACTTCACAGGCTAAAATACTGTATTTTTGTCTGAATTCTAGATAAGTGCATGACTGATAATTTTAAAATGGTGGCCAAGACCCTCTTTGGCTTTGAAGAAATTTTAGCCGAGGAACTTCGCAATCTAGGAGCCGCCAATGTTTTACAAGGGGTTCGTAGTGTGGCATTTGAAGGAGACAAAGGCTTCATGTATAAAGCGAATCTATGTCTACGCAGTGCCATTAAAATAATTAAACCGATCCATTCATTTTCGGTTCACAATGAAAATGAGCTTTATAATAAGATCTATGCCATTGATTGGTCTGTATACCTAAGCGTCGAAGCTACTTTTTCAATCGATGCGACCGTCAATTCAGAAGTTTTTACCCATTCCCTGTATGTGTCACAAAAAGTAAAAGATGCCATTGTAGATAAATTCAGAGCAACGGATGGCAAAAGACCCAATGTGGACGTGAAATTTCCAGATGTGCGGATCAATATCCACATCGATCGAGAACATTGTGACATTTCGCTAGATAGTTCAGGAAGATCCCTGCATCACCGGGGATATCGGACAGCCACGAATATAGCGCCCATCAATGAGGTGTTGGCCGCTGGACTGCTGCTCCTGAGCGGGTGGGAAGGCCAGTGTGATTTTTTGGATCCCATGTGTGGAAGCGGCACGATTTTGACCGAGGCCGCGATGATTGCCTGTAATATTCCTGCCAATATAAATCGCAAGGAGTTTGCCTTTGAAAAATGGGATGATTTTGATCCTGAACTTTTCGAAAAAATTGTGACCATAAGCCTTAACAAATCCAAGGAATTCCATCATAGGATCGTGGGGTACGACAAGGCGCCATCAGCTGTGAGAAAGGCCTTGGACAATGTAAAAAATGCGAACTTGACCGAATATATCAGTATTGAAAGAAAGAACTTTTTCGATACCGAAAAATATACCGAAAACCATTTACACATGGTCTTCAACCCTCCCTATGGTGAGCGCTTAGACCTTGACATGGAAACGTTTTACGCTGCTATCGGGAATACCCTAAAGCAAAAATATCCCGGCACCGATGCCTGGTTCATCACTTCGAATTTAGAGGCGCTAAAATTTGTGGGTTTACGTCCGTCGAGAAAAATAAAGGTCTTTAATAGTCATTTAGAATCGCGTTTGGTAAAGTATGTGATGTATGAAGGCAGTAAAAAAGCAAAATATCAAATTCAGGAATAACGTATGAATCCGAAATACAAAGCACTGATTTTCAATTTTATTGGTTTTGCATTTATTTTTTTGGTCTTCCGATTAACGATGGGGTATTTTCTGTCTTTCAACCGCATACTAATGGCTTTGGTTTCCGCAATTGCCGCGACCATTTTAGCACCTAAATTCGTGGCTGTTCAGAGCCCTAAAGTTCATAAGATCTTTATGAAATGGATTTTTATCAAAGGCATACGTGAATTCTAAAAAAAACCATTGCCCTGATGATATGGGCGGCGTCTTAAATCCTGATTTTTTGATTACTCCTGAAGTTCTTGTTTTTCTGGATTTTTCAGCTTTTTATCCTTTTTATAAAACGGAATAAAATACGTTAGCGAATAATTATAGCCTACGCCGAACCTACTACCTTCAGTAGTCTTATTAAATCCGGGAATGAATAAATTGGCAAAATTTTCGGGCTGCTTGTTACTGATCAAAAATCCGAGACGAACACTGGCACCCAAATAAATGTGGGCAAAAAGCTCCACCTTGGCCCCGAACAACATTTCAAGCCAGGAAGCATTGAGGTTTGAAAAGTCACGGGGTGTCGTAGAACCCGTGGCGAAATCAACGGGGTTCCAATATCGATTGGAATCAAAAATTTGATACTCGTTCAAGGTATGGCTAAACGTACTGAAGGCATACCGGCCACCGATATAAATTGAATTCTGTTCCCCATACCAATTCGAATAGGTATTGTAATCAATACCCAATTTCAAATAACTACCCGAGGTGGTATAATTGAAAAGATCTTCTTGTCGGGTTTTTTTCTCGTTGCCCAGTTCCCCGGCAAGAAAGAGTTTGTTGGTGAGTCGATAGTCTCCGACGAATTCTAGTCCCTTATATGTATCATACACAAATGAGAGGATGGGCCTGCTTAAATCAATACCCACCCTAAGCCCATATAGCTGCTTGTATACTACCGTATCTTTCGGTTTTGTATCTATGGGCTTATTTTGGGCCTGACCCCAAAAGAAGCCCAAAAGTAAAAGGCAACTAATGATATATCTTGACATGGGCCGAGATTGAATTTGCTATCAATAAAGTATCGATGGTGATTTTTTTTATCCAATTAGCTGCATCTCCAGTCAAACTGCTTGACAAATTTTCATAATTCGCGACATACCCACAAGCCCTCGAAATATAAACTTGTTTATTCGAATACGTGAAAAGCAGGGTATCATTGTTCACCGGGTCATCATCACTCAATTTTTCTGAAAAAATAAAGCTGGTGTTAATGGAGTCTACCCTCAAGGGAATGGCGATCGAGTCTAAAGAAGCATTCGGAATGGTATTCAAAACTGAATCGGGGGTGAACAATCCCCTAACTTCAAGTCCAGGAACCGTCTTGACCAGGGTGGTATCCGAAACATCGTAAAAACGAATCACCAGTAATGGGGTATCCCCATCTACGCAAATGTCATCTTTTTCGCAGGCGGAAAATGCAAGTAGGGCGACTAGGATTAGAATAAGCAGGTGTATTTTATTCATGAACTGTTTGCTTTTCCAAAAGTACGACATTTTCAACGTGATGTGTTTGTGGGAACATGTCGACCGGTTGCACTTTTATCACCTTATAGTGTTCCTTCATCAGTTCAAGATCGCGCGCCTGTGTTGCGCTATTGCAACTCACATATACCACTTTTTGTGGCGCGATTTTCAAGATTTGGAGAACTACGTCACTATGCATCCCATCCCGCGGTGGATCGGTAATAATGACGTCGGGTCTGCCATTTGCCCGAATGAAATCTTCATTAAATACAGTCTTCATATCCCCAGTGAAGAAGTCAACATTGTCTATTTGATTACCTTTGGCATTGGCTTTCGCATCGATAATGGCCTCGGGTACGGCCTCGATACCCACTACTTTTTTTGCCATTTTCGCAATGAATTGGGCTATGGTACCCGTCCCGGTGTAGAGATCATATACGAGTTCTTTTCCGGTCAGACCGGCAAAATCCCGAGTTACCTTGTAAAGTTCAAAGGCCTGTTGAGAATTCGTCTGATAAAATGACTTTGCATTGATCTTGAAACGCAGCCCTTCCATTTCTTCGAATATGTAATCTTGGCCGGCATGACACACGACTTCTTGGTCATATAGGGTATCGTTCTGTTTTTGATTGATGACATAGAGCAAAGACGTAATTTCCGGGAATTTGTTTTTGAGATGGTCTAACAATAAATTCCTTTTCTGCCGATCATCTTCGTAAAACTGTATGAGCACCATAATCTCCCCTGTTGAGGAGGTCCGTATCATCAAGGTCCGCAGCATTCCGGTTTGAGATCTTGGATTGAAAAAAGGCATGCCCTGTTTGATGGCAAAATCTTTGCTAGCCAATCGAATCGCATTCGAGGGGTCTTGTTGCAAATGACATTTTTTAATATCCAAAATCTTGTCCCACATACCGGGAATATGAAAACCCAAGGCTGCTTTGTCGGTAATGGTATTTTGGGATTGAATTTCCTTTAGGGTGAGCCATCGACTATCGGAAAAGGAAAATTCCATTTTATTGCGGTAGAAATACGTTTTTAACGAACCAATAATTGGCTGTATGGGGGGTAGTTGAAGATGGCCGATACGCCGCAAATTGTTTTCGACCTCCTTTTGTTTATAATATAATTGATGCTCATACCCCATATCCTGCCACTTGCAACCGCCACAGACTCCGAAATGTTCACATTCTGGAGCTACACGTTTGTCGGAAAGGGAATGAAAAGTAATGGCCAACCCTTCAAAATAGGCCTTTCTTTTTTTTGTAGTCTCGACATCGACCACATCACCAGGTACGGCGTTGTCCAGGAATATAACCCTGCCATCCGGTGCCTTTCCAATGGTTTTTCCTTTGGCCCCGGCATCGACAACTTCTACATTTTCAAAAATTTGGCGGTTTTTCTTTTTTGGCATGGCACAAAAGTACTAATCGCATTGCATTTATTCCTGTTATCTTTAAAACGAATACACAAAGATAGATTAAGATCAGTGAACTTTTTTCGATTTTGGACGTCTTACATGAAGAAGCACCTAGAATGAATAACCAAAAGGTTTTTGATGCATTATTGATTTTAGAATATCGGTCTGGCAAGCAAAGGGCCTTGTTGCTTTTGATTGATAGATATCATCTAAGACTATGTAGACATTCATTTTGGTTTACCCAGGATATGAATGCTTCAAAAGATATTGTTCAGGACAGCTGGCAAATAATTTTGCATAAATTGGAAGGATTACTTGACCCCAATTCTTTTTGGGAGTTAGGCCATGCGCATCGTTACCCGAAAATCACTTGATTATCTGAAGAAAAATGTGCGTCATAGAGAAAGTCTTAACTCGGTTCAGCCGGAAATTATTGATGTTGAACCTCGGGAAGGGAATGAATCTGAATTGTTCAAATTGGAAAGAGGAATTCAAGAATTGCCTAAGGACCAACAAATGGTACTTCGATTATTTTACACCCAGGATTATTCGCTCAACGAAATAAGCGATATACTCTAACTCCCAGTCGACACCGTAAAATCAAGATTGTACAACGCAAGGGAGAAATTAAGAACAATTTTAAAACAAGAATCATGAAAAGAGAAAAAGAAAAAATCGACGCGCTGATCAAAGAAACTTTGACTAAGGAAGAGGCTACGTTTTATGACCAGCTAGAGGAGCAAAATATTTTCGAAAAATTAGGAGCGGTATATAAGGGTAAAATGGGATGGCTGGCCGTCATTATGAACATGGTTCAACTCGTCTTATTCGGAATTTTTATTTTCTGTACCATAAAATTCTTTAATACAGATGATACCAATACCCTTATAAAATGGGCATCCGGGGGTTTTCTATGTATGATGGTCATGGCCATGCTCAAGCTTTATATATGGATGCAAATGGATAAGAATGACACGCTTCGTGAATTGAAGCGTCTAGAGCTTCAGTTGGCCGCAATTTTGGGCAAAATGGATAAATAATTTGAATTGAATTTGAATTTTACGCCTTATTGCGATTGCTGTGGACGCTTTTTTGACCAATCATAAATCAAATATTCTCTATTCTTTTTCGTAATTTTGATCATCTGCATAGGATGATTTCTCTCCCAAAGAAAGTAGGAATGGCGAAAGTTTTATTTTAAATATCAGGAACATGTCGGTTTTAGAACGGTTAACTTCTGAAGATGCCATCGCATTGGAGGATAAATTCGGGGCACATAACTACCATCCCTTACCTGTAGTTTTGCATAAGGGGGAGGGTGTTTTTTTGTGGGATGTCGAAGGCAAGAAATATTATGACTTTTTGTCGGCATATTCGGCCGTCAATCAAGGTCATTGCCATCCTAAAATTGTAGGCGCCTTGACGCGTCAAGCGCAGGTATTGACGCTTACTTCACGGGCATTCTACAACGATGTGCTCGGTAAATTTGAAAAATATGCCACTGAAACTTTTGGGTATGACAAACTTTTACCGATGAATACCGGGGCCGAGGCGGTTGAAACTGCCATAAAAATCTGTCGAAAATGGGCCTATGAAAAAAAGGGAATCGATGAGAACGAAGCAGAGATCGTCGTCTGCAATAACAATTTTCATGGTCGTACTACGACGATCATCTCATTTTCAAATGATCCTATTGCCCGTAAAAATTTCGGACCTTATACCAGCGGATTTATCAAAATAGAATACGATAATCTTCAAGCTTTGCAAGATGTCTTGGAGAATAACGCAAACGTCGCCGGCTTTTTAGTGGAACCGATACAAGGGGAAGCGGGTGTGTTTGTCCCCTCCGAAGGATATCTCAAGACCGCCAAGGCACTTTGCGAAAAACACAATGTACTTTTCATAGCCGATGAGGTTCAAACGGGCATTGCACGAACAGGAAGGTTGTTGGCAACTTGCGGCAATTGTTCCTGTTCAGACAAACATTGCAGTGGGACTCCGGAAGTGAAGGCAGATATCTTGATTCTGGGCAAAGCCTTATCCGGCGGGGTATTCCCGGTTTCGGCCGTGTTGGCCAATGATTCGATCATGGGAGTTATACGTCCCGGGAATCATGGCAGCACTTTTGGCGGCAACCCGATAGCCTGTGCCGTCGCGATAGCGGCCCTCGAGGTCGTCAAGGAGGAAGATTTGGCAGAGAATGCCGATACCTTGGGTAACGTTTTCCGGAAAGAACTACAGCGCTACATAGCGACTAGTCATATCGTAAAAGGTGTTCGCGGGAAAGGGTTATTAAATGCCATTTTGATCAACGATACGGAGGACAGTTCTACGGCTTGGGATATATGTTTGGCCCTAAAAGAAAACGGACTTCTGGCAAAACCCACCCATGGGAATATAATACGCTTTGCACCTCCCTTGGTTATGGACAAGGAGCAGTTGATGGATTGCGTACAGATTATCACCAAAACACTGAAAGCATTCGAAAAATAATATAGGTCCGTCAGACTCATAGAGACGCACTCGGACGGACGTATAACTTCCCGATACCTAAAAATCCCCATCAAAATTTCCGGAAGTAATCAGCGCTGCTATTGCTCCGAAAAAGATAATCGTAAGCACTAAGAGTACAATGGCAATGGCCAAGCCTATGTAGGATAAAATTTTTCCGGTCCTCGCATCTTCATAGCCAATGAATTCACCTGGTTGCTGTTGGTGTATTCGTTCGGCGCTATTGGCATTGCTTATGCCAATAATACTGAATATAGCGCCAAAGGGGCCGCAACAGAATAGCGTAATGACAATCGATAAAATGCCCATGATCAAAGCCGTGTTTGCTCCAGGTAGTTTCTCTTGGCTCATTCTTTATTTTTTAATTTATTCCTGTTCAACCCCCCATTGCTCCATAAGTTCCTTTGATTTTTCCATATAGGCATCCCATCCGCCCATTTCATAGATTTGGTACCAGGTCCACATGAACCATAGTATTCCGATTACCAGTCCTATGATAGCCAATGTTTTTGCGGTCTTCAGTTGACTGTAATTTGAATAACTCTCTGGTTCCTGGCGATATAGTTTTTCATCCTTGCTTACAAGAAAAAAAGCGATTCCCGATAATATTGCCCCTGGTATGCCCCCAATGCAGCAGCAGAGAAATGATACTATGGCCAGGACTAAGGCGATAGTGACATTGGGTAATTTACGTTGTTCCATAATAAAAAAGGTTTAGTTAGATAAATTTTAGGATATAGTTGATTAGAATTGCCGAAACGGTAGTGATAGCTAAAAAGTTGATCGTAAAATTGGCATGTTTGAAATTGACCAATTTATTCAACAACAAAAAACTTAACAAAAATAGTAATGGATAAATTGCCGGGTAGATATGAAAGGCCGCCTCAAATTTACCATGCAATAAAAAAGCCACTGCCCGCTGCAATCCGCACCCGGGGCATTCAATTCCAAATATTTTTTTGGTAAAACAAGGCAACATATAATCCTCGATTCCCAAAAAAAATACGGTGATTAGTAATCTCATAATAGTGTTGTTCGATTATTGAAACTCCCGAATTTGCGCAGTGTGTATTCACCAACTGCTGTCACTCATTTGGGTCTCGGCATATATTTAAAAACATTACATGAAAATTACCATTATTTTTGATGAATAAAAATATATTCATGTCAGTTTTTAAGATTGGGGATCGGGTCGAAGGTATCGATGATACCGTAAGGGGAGTGGTCTCCTTGGTTTCAGGTGAAGATATAACCATTGAAAGCGATGAAGGGTTCCTTTTAAAATTCAGGGCATCCGAGCTGATCAAAATACCCAAGAAGCAAGGTATTCGGGTAACCCATCAAGAAGTGGCACAAATAAAATCGGAAAAGGAAAAACCGCCAAAAAGAAAACAGCCATCCCAAAAACCAAAATAACGAAATGCCCCAAAAATGGAGGTGGATCTGCATATCAACCAGTTGGTGAAATCAACCAAGAATCTCAGTAGCCATGAAATGTTAAACCTTCAGTTGGACACCGCCAAGCGTCAATTGGAATTTGCCATGCGAAAACGCATTCAAAAAGTGGTGTTTATTCATGGGGTCGGGGAAGGGGTGCTCAAAGAGGAGCTCTATTATTTGTTCAGAAAATATGAGAATGTAAAGTACTACGACGCAGACTACCAAAATTATGGTCTGGGGGCTACCGAGGTATATATTTTTCAAAACAATTGACCTTTATTCCGTTTTGGTGGTCAAGGTGCCAAAATCATTGATGCGCAAATCGGTGATGCGGGTATCGCTTGCCGTTACAAATGAGATCCCACTCAATTCAATCTTATGGGAATACGTAATACTGTCAGTGGTTGTGGTCGTAATTATGATTTCGCCGGCCTCGGCTTTGATATCATCGAGTACCGTGGGGCTCGTTACAGGTACGGCAGAACAGAAATACGCATTGGTGACCGCTTCCGAGAACAGACGATACGTTAACTGGGACTGGTTGGGTACGGTGCTAATTAGGGTATCGACCTCATTTTTTAAGGTCCCGGAAGGCAGCGTCAGAATGAGGGCTTCTGCACTATTTATCTTAAAGAAAACCGTACTGGTCGTATTTATGGGGCTGTCACAGGATTGTACATTCTTAATGCTGTCAAAATCTATGGTTTCTATCAGCAGGTCACCATCGTTACAAGCTGCCAATAGGGCGACAAGAAAATAATACCGAATTCTCTTCATAGCCCAAATTTAAGCGAATTAAACCACAAGTTTATTTTTATTTGGGCAGAAATTAATCCAAAATCCGCTATTTTTGGACCAATACAATATGATTTTTTCATCATTATGAATAAGGTATATCTTGACAATGCGGCCACTACACAGGTTCGTGAGAATGTAATTGCCAAAATGCATGAGGCCTTATCAAATTTCTATGGGAATCCTTCTTCCACCCATAGTTATGGTAGGTCGGCAAAAACGGGCATTGAGACCGCCCGCAAGACAATAGCCAAATACTTGAGGGCACAGCCATCGGAAATTATTTTCACCTCTGGGGGTACCGAAGCCGATAATATGATCCTACGTGGCGCCGTGCGGGATTTGGGGGTGGGAACCATTATCACTTCGAGAATAGAACATCATGCCGTCCTGCACACGGCCGAAGAATTGTCTTTGGATGCTGGGGTCAAACTGCGATTTGTTCGCTTGGATGCCTTCGGAAATCCTGAATTAGCGCACTTGGAAGAGTTGTTAAAAATAGATGATACCAAGAAGTTGGTAAGTCTTATGCATGTGAACAATGAAATAGGTAACAAAATCGATATCGATGCTATTTGCCAAATTTGCCATGAATACCACGCCCTTTTCCATTCAGATACAGTGCAATCTATAGGACATTACGAATGGGATGTACAAAAAACGCCTGCCGATTTCCTAACGGCTGCTGCCCATAAATTTCATGGTCCCAAAGGCGTTGGTTTTGCCTATATCAAAAAAAAGAATGGTTTCAGGCCTATGATTTCTGGAGGGGCGCAGGAAAGAGGTTTTAGGGCCGGAACGGAATCGTTTCATAATATCGTCGGATTGGAAGAAGCCTTTGTGGCGGCCTACGACAAGCTCGAGGTGGAGAAAAATTATATAGAGGAATTAAAAAAGTATTTTATCGACGGACTTGTACGGGAAATCCCTGGGGTAGTATTTAATGGCCATTCGGGCGATATTGCAAAAAGCACCTATAGTTTGGTGAATGTGCGATTACCAATTGGCAAGGAAAAGGGCATGATGGTACTTTTTCACTTGGATTTAAAGGGAATTGCCTGTTCAAAAGGGAGTGCCTGCCAATCGGGAAGTGATTCCGGTTCGCATGTACTTTCCGAAATTCTTTCGGGTCAAGAACTCGAAAAGCCTTCCCTGCGGTTTTCTTTCTCCCTTTATAATACCAAGGAAGAACTTGACTATGTGATCGGGATACTAAAAGAATTTATTGATAATTGATTTCAGACCTTTCCATTTTTCTTTTTCTCTTTCTTGCGTTCCCTGTCGTATGGGAATTTTCTCGTAGCCAATTTCATCATGCGATCGATGAGGTCGTTAGTATTTCGCCCCGATTTTTTATTGATCTCCTTTTCGTATTTCCATAATAATTTTCCGGTGGACCCGTCGCTAATTTTTATTCCGATACGGCCGTAATTGGCATTGCCCGAAAAATAATCCATAAAATGAAAATCGGTCGAAATACCTTTTGAAAGCAGGATATTAAGGTCTAGATTACCACTAATGATACCATCTACGCCTAATATATCACTGAGTTGCTTTACGGTGTAAATATCGATGTTCTCATAGGTGATATTATTTTTGGCCAAGATGGCACTGGTGTTCTTGACATTTTGGAAATCTACCGAGAATTTTTTCTTTTTTTTCCGGTTTGAAAAATAGGTTTCCAAGGCATTTTGAACGGCATCGCCTTCCTTTTCTTCCAACACTTTCAATTCTTCCCTTGAAATCGTATCCTTTAAGTCAAGTTTGGTCAAAAATGGTAGAATTGCCAGTGTTTCATGACCTGCACTCAGGTCATCGAATTTTGGACTCTCATAAATATTTTTTTGCGAATACAAGGCCACACTCCAAGAAAGGAATAAGACCATACCAACAGTTTTTGTCACGCGATCATATATCATAACAATGTTTTTTTATTTCATTTGATACCCATCTTAAAATCGCATACTCAGGCGCAAATTCAAAATGCGGGCGGTCATAAAATTGGGAATGGCATAGTGTTGTTTGTTATCCACATCCCTTACCCAGGTGTTTGTAATCGAATTTTGGTTGTTGAATAGATTGAACACCTCTACTCCAACATTTAGTTCCTTGAAAGCGTGAAGCCAGTGCTTTTCAGGATACTGATTGTTTTCACTTACAAAAATATGTGAAATTCCCAAATCTGCCCGCTTATAATCCCGTAATCTACTTTGAAATAGATATGGGTCGGAATAACTTGGAGAACCCCCCGGGACACCCGTGCTATACAGCAAGTTCAAGTACATTCGAAAATTTGGAATATTGGGAACATAATCCTGAAATAGGATTCCCAATTTAAGCCGTTGATCCGTCGGCCTCGAAATATAGCCTTTATTATCGACGTTTTCCTTTGTTGTAAGAAACCCAAGACTTACCCATGATTCTGTTCCCGGCACGAATGCCCCATTCATACGAAGTTCTGCCCCATAGGCATAGGCAGTTGCATTGTTATCAGCCACATAGCGTATGCGAACATCTTCCAAGGTATATTGATTCACATGGTCAAGATACTTATAATAGGCTGCTCCTATCAAAGTGAATGGCCGCTCCCATAGTAAAAAGCTATATTCATTGCCCAATACCAAATGCACCGATCTCTGCGCCTTTACATCCGGTCTGAGAGCCCCTGAACTAGTTCGTAATTCGCGATAGAAGGGTGGCTGGTGATAATACCCTCCTGATAGGCGAAACAATATATCACGTTGCCAATTTGGTTTGATGGCCAATTGGACCCGCGGACTGAAGACGATGTGCGATGCTTTTTGCAATCCCGCTGCATCGATAGTCCAATAATGTGTCCTAACTCCGATGTTGTAGTAAATCGCCTGATTTTTCCACGAGGTATGTTCACTGAATTGCAGGTAGCCCGATACACGATCGGTATTCACAAAATTACGTGCATTTACGCCGGTATAGGGAACAATCGGCGCCGAGTAGGCTATTTCGGGTTGTAGGTTCGTATATTCGGGCAAAGGCGGACGAACAAAATACCCGGCAGAATCAATAAACTCTGATTCCCTTATTTGATCACGGGTGTTTTCATGTGTATATTTCATTCCCCATTCCCAAACGTTGTTTTGTTTTTTGTAATTGCCAATATGGCCGATATTTAGGATCAGGGCATCCAAATCATTTCTAGATCTTTTGAACTGTGAACCTATACCACGGGGAGAAATAACGTCCCCAAGGCTTTCACTGCCTAAGTTGGTATCAACTTCGCCCAATTCATACCCCGCGATGATATCGGAACGTTCTTCTTCGGTCGTGTGGTAAATTGATGAAATTAATTTTAAGGCTACGGCCTCATTTAAAGAATAGGTTGCTTTTATGGCGCCTAAGGCCGTATTGTAGGTATTCGCTTCATTCCCTTCATAATTGACGATCAAGGCTCTGGGATCCGCAAGCGTCCCAAAATTCGTCTGACGCGAAATGGGTTCGTTTCGATATGCGTTGCTTGAAATGGTTCCTAAAAAACCGACCTGGAACTTTTTTGAAAAATGAAAGGAAAGATAACTTTGCACATCGAGAAAGACAGGGTTGAAATTCGACTTGGTCTGCTGACTATTTACCAATAAGGCATTGTTGCGATATCGAAAACCTGAAATACTCGTAAATTTACTATCCTTTGAAACGGTCTCCACGGCCGTGCTTGCCCCTAAAAGACTCAGGTCGGCTTGAATGCCAAAGGCATTCGGCATTTTATAGGTGATATCCAAAACCGAGGAAAGCTTGTCACCGTATTTTGCCTGATACCCTCCGGCGGAAAATTTTACATCCTGTACCAAATTACTGTTGACGAAACTTAAGCCCTCTTGTTGGGCCGCTCGAATAAGAAATGGTCGGTACACCTCAATTTCGTTGATATAGACCAGATTTTCATCATAATTTCCCCCGCGAACTGCATATTGTGTGCTAAGTTCATTATTCGATGCCACCCCGGGGAGTAATTTCAGAATGTTTTCGACCCCGGCATTGGCCCCAGGAATCGTACGTAATAATCTTGGGGAAACCGAAAGAATGCCTGTTACACTTTTCTCACCGGTCGGAGTGACCGTTACTCCGTCTATTTGAATGGCATCATTTCGCAAGACCGGATTGAATTCATACGTTTCATTCGTGGTAAGCACCAAATTTTGTAGTATTACATTTTTATAACCCAAATGGGAAAAGATAACATCCGTGGCTTGATCGGCAGTAATTTGAAGTAAATAAAACCCGTTCGGGTCTGTAAAGGTACCCTTCCCAGTAACCACCACATTTACATTTGATAAGGGTTCGTTACTTTCGTCTAGAACGACTCCGGTTATCGTGGCCTTTTGCGCACTCGATACAAGGGCCGATAATATCAAGTATACACATAATAGGCGCTTCGCATGCGTTGCGGTCAAAACACCCCGAGTGATAGCCTTAACTCGATTTTTCCTGCCCCGTGCGAAGGCCGTTTGCTTACCTTGGGCCCATACACGCGATAAAATCTTTGATAGCAGACAAGCGAAGCCCAAAAATTTTTTCTTGTTCTGCATTGAAAATTGTCTTAAAATCGCAAATGACCGGTACGATCATAAAAACAGGCCCTTATTTTCTGTAAAAATCTGCCCGAAAGGTGGTACTGTTCCCTACATTATCAGTAACGACGACTTCTAGGACACATTGTTTTTTATCGAAGATCTTGTCATCAAAATTATAGGTAAGGGTGCTGGTTTTCGGTTCGTATTCCATTAAGATCCACTCCCCGTTCAATGTTGCCGAATAAGTATCGATGCCACTAAGATCGTCTGATATATGAAGGCTTAGATAGCGGTAATTGGTCAACCATTGCTTCTCCTTAAAATTTTTTGGATAAATCTTCGGTGGGATGGTATCCTTGGCTAAAATATAGGTACCCAAGTTTCTTGTACGCGTGGTAAATGTGGTACCCCTTTTAAAAGTCGACGCATAGTCAGGGCGTAACTTATTGTCAAGTCGTGCTATATACAGCTGTTTTCGGTCGCTCTCGGAATATTTTGATGCATCAAAGGTTATTGTAAAATTGCGGTGGGTCGCTACCTTGGCATTGTGAATGGTTACCGTGTCATTCCCTTCTTTTAAATCGATATAAAAATCATTATAGAAGGTATTTGCAGGGAAATACACCTTGGCCGCCCCCAAATCATAATTGTTCGGTTTTTTGGCGATAATAAAATTGTCCGTTTTTGAAGCTTCCTTTACGATTCTGAGAGTTTCCCTTTTACCTTCGACCGGAATAAACACTTTGCTAAAATTACCTTCAAAGTCTTTAACGACCAATTCGACGATATAATCAAGTCCCTCGTTTATAACTATTTTCCCATCATTATGTAATTCCTTATAAATGCTCAGATTATTACCTTGCACCTTGAAGCACTGCTGGATCATCTCTCGATTATTACCGTAAAAGTCATAATCGATCAAGGTATTGATATAGCGAGTCTCGGGAAAGGAAAAAGTTTCGAAGTCATAATCGGTGTAAACTTTCCCATTGACCAATAATTGCGCTGAGTAAAGTCCGTTTTTATTCGCGGCCATATCCTGGCGGTCGTACCCGATGAACCCAAATCCGATGGTGCCGATGGCCTTAACGGTATCGGCCAGAAAAGTGCCATCTTTTTGTTTCGTGAAATTTATTTCAATTTTGTCATTGCTTTGATTTACCTGCGCATCTTCGGACAGGGGATAGGCATAGAGTTTGTCGATTACTGGATCCGTTGCGTCTCGTATATCAAAGCCGTACAACAATGGGTTTGTTGGTTTCTCGGTTACACTGCTTCGAATTTCGAAGTGGAGGTGTGGTCCGGCAGAGCCCCCGGTATTTCCGGTGTAGGCGATAAGTTGGCCCTTAGTTATCTTCAGCTCTCCAAAATCGGGAAATATTTCAACCTCATATGATTTTTTTTGGTATTGAATTTTCTTTACATATTCCTCGATTTCAGGAGCAAATTTTTGAAGATGTCCGTATACCGAGGTATATCCGTTTGGGTGTGCTATGTATAGCACTTTGCCATAGCCCCAAAGTGATACTTTTAATCGGGTGATGCTGCCATCGCCAATGGCGTATACTGGAAGGCCCTCACGTTGTTGCGTTTTAATATCGATGCCTGAGTGAAAATGATTCGACCGAAGTTCACCGAATGTACCTGCTAGGATCAACGGGATGTCCATGGGGGAGCTGAAGGTATTGGGCGGGTATTTTTCTTGGCTATAAATACATGTAGAAATTGATAATAGTAGTAATAAAATTGTTCTTATCATAATACTTTAATGCGATATGTGCCCTAAAACCCTAATTTTTTTGCTAGTCAGTATTGAACGAGAGGGTAAGTTTAACAAGTGTATTTAACTACTTCCCTTCGAGTTGTAACTTCATTAATATGCGATAAAATTAAACACATCAGAACGATTATTCGTATTGAATCGATAAAAACTATTCCCAGTACACAATCGATACCTGAAAATCAACGATTTTAAATCTATTAAAGTATGGCTTTAAGAATAAATGAAAAAAGAATTGTTTAGTCGTATTAGGTATGTTAACTTTGTGTTGAATGCATTGAGTTTGATTATGAGTGAATTGGTCAAAATCGTTGATTCTTTGGAAAATAAAGTTAGTAAACTGCTGCATAAATTAGAAATGCTCAGTGAGACTAATGCCAAATTGGAGAACGAATTAGATTTTATAAAGAATGACCGGGCATCTGACCAAAAGACGATTTCTGAATGGGAGGCACGTTACGATTCGCTCAAACTTGCAAATTCTATGTTAGGCAGTAATTCAAATAAAACTGAAGCCAAGCTAAAAATAAATACATTGATTAGGGAGTTGGATCATTGCATTGCACAACTCTCTGAATAAGGTTCGAATATGCTATGTCAGATAAGCTGAAAATCAAGCTTTCGATTGCAGACCGGGTGTATCCATTAACGATAGATCCAAGTCAAGAGGAAGGGTTGCGGAAAGCCGCAAAGAATATTGAGCAACTGGCCAAAAAATTTGAGCAAAGTTATGCTGTAAGGGATAAGCAGGACGTTCTTGCTATGTGTGCCTTGCAATTTGCTTCAAAAATAGAGCAAAAAGGCATTGATCAATCGGAAGGAACGGTTGCGGCCACCGAGCGCTTACGAGCGCTGGACGCACTTTTAAATTCCAAGCTTGGTATTCAATAAGTTCTTTTAAATAACATTAGTTACTGCCCACATTGGTATTATCTTTTGGCGAACTCAACATTAATTTGTTTAAAAAGGGTGAGTTTAGATTGTAAAAGCA
>JALHST010000086.1 GCA_022865355.1 Maribacter sp.
AACGTACAACACGGCCACCTACGATTTAAATGCTGTTGGCAGCTACGTCTTCCGAGTTACCGATACGGCAACCGGTTGTTTTGTAAACACTGCCGTATACTCCATCGCGCCCTATGACCTTATCGATGTAGTAGCCACGCCCACCATGCCGGTAGTATGTTACGGGGATACCAACGGTGCCCTTGAAATAAATATTTCAGGATTTACCGGCACCTACACTTACGAGGTGTTCACTGGGGCAGGGGTTACAACAGGGATTACTGGAGCAGGGAATACCAGCACCAATCCTATGGCCATCAGCGGTCTTTCGGGCGGCAACTATTTCGTGAGAATTACCGAAACCAGTAATCCGTTTTGTTTGGAAGATTCGAACAGTGTCACCATTGCTTCGCCTACGTCGCCACTTACGGCAACGGTTTCGGCCCTTGCGAATGTAACCTGTACCAACGACCAGGGAGAAATATTGGTCGATCCTACCGGTGGCTATGCTCCTTATGATATTGTTTTGACCAATACCACCACTTCGCAGGTATATACCGCCAATAATGTAAACAGCCAAGTATTCACTGGACTGTCGGCTGGAAATTATACCGTAGCCATTACCGATAACAACGGTTGCGTTCTCAATGACACGGAAACGCTTGTCCAGCCTACTCCCATTACTGCCAACGCTACGCCTTTAACAACAACACTGGCTTGCTATGGAGACACCACCGGGTCAGTCTCGGCAATCAATGTCATCGGTGGTAGTGGTTCGTACCAGTATCAACTGAATTATTATGACCCAACAGGAAGCACTATTAATTTTACTTCTGGTGGCCAAGTGAATGCAACCTTTAACAATTTGGGTGCTGGAATCTACAGCATCACAGTTTCTGATGGTTGGAACTGTGATGTGGAAACCAATCAGGTTACGATTATTCAACCAACTAAGGTAAGCGCCACATTGCTAAGAACCGATCCATTAACCTGTGCCACTGGAGTCGAATTAGAACTCAGTGCCAGTGGTGGAAGCGGTACCTACGAATACAGTACCGACAATAGTACTTTTATGCCAATGACAAGCAACCCGATGGCCTTACCAGCTACGGGTACACTTGGCGCCGGAACGTATAGGTATTATGTCAGGGACGCAATTAATTTGTGCAAAGCCGTCGTTTCCAATTCGATTACGGAAGATCCTATCGACCCACTTACCCTGGTTGTTGATACCTCGGCCGCGTACATAAATTGTAATGGCGATAACACCGCTACTATTTATGCAGAAGCGACCGGAGGATTAGGAAATTACCAATATGAACTGTATGTTAATTCGGTAACTCCGGCCAATAGAATCGCTGGACCCCAAAGTCTTGGTCAGTTTAGCGGATTGGTCGCCGGCACGTATTATGTAAATGTGACCAGTGAGGATTGTACTACTGCACCCGAACAGGTAATCATCGTAGAGCCAACACCGCTGACGTACACAGAAGACATTGTTGACGTTAGTTGTTTTGGTGAGGAGAACGGCAGCATTACAGTAACCTTGTCCGGAGGTTCGGGTGGTTACCAATATGCCATTTCGCCGAATCTTAACAAATTCGATGTCATCAATACGTTTACCGACCTTGCTCCCGGCAATTATACCGTAATCGCACAAGATAAAAATGGTTGTTTCGAACAATTGGAATATACAATTTCGGAACCTGCCCAAATCGTCCTAGACGCAACGGCCTTACCAGAAATTTGTGAAGGCAGTGCAGATGGCTCGATCAGCTTAACGATTACCGGCGGCACAGCTCCTTACAGTACGGCGTTAAACTCTAATTCCGATGTCGATTTTGTTCAGGATAGGCTCGATTTTCCGGGTCTTGCAGGAGGGAATTATCTCATATTTGTTAGGGATGCCAATGGTTGTGAAACCAATGTAGTCGTGGATGTAGCCCCAGGGGTCAACCTGAACGCCACCGTAGAACCGGTTTATGAATGTACCGGTGACATCCCGAACAACTATATCAACATTACCTTGGAAGATCCTTCGGTAATTGGGGATGTTCTGTATGCCCTCGATTCAACCGATTCGAATGATTTACAGTTGAATCCGGATTTCAGGGATATAACCCCTGGTAACCATTACGTCGCCATAGCACATGCGAATGGTTGTATGGAGACCATCGATTTTGTAATCGATTCCTTTGAGCCGTTAACATTGACACTTGAGCAACGCAGTCTAAATGAAATAACAGCGATTGCGACTGGAGGAAAAGAGGATTACACCTTTTATTTTGGGGATGTTAACAACGGTTCAGATACGACCTTCCGCATTCGAAGCACCGACACCTATGTTGTTCGGGTGGTTGATGCGAATGGATGCGAAGCTGTGGCAAGTATATTTATGGAATTTATTGATATCGAGATTCCTAATTTCTTTACCCCGAACGGTGATCCTGAAAATGCCCTATGGCGTCCTAAAAATCAAGAAGGATGGCCTGAAATAATAACCATCATATATGATCGTTATGGTAGAGAGGTTTATAGGATGGGGCTCAACGACCAAGGATGGGACGGTATTTACCATGGCAAGGAGTTGCCAACCGGCGACTACTGGTATGTCATCAAATTAAGGGGTGAAAACGATGACCGAGAGTTTGTTGGCCACTTTACCCTTTATCGCTAGAAATTAATTGAAAACACCATGCGTAAAATTATATTAATCATTGTGATGGCTTTTAGTGTCTTGGCTTTGCGGGGTCAAGAACTTAATTCGCCACAACTCACCCAATATTTGGCCGATAATCCCTTTGTGCTATCGCCCACGTATGCGGGTATTGGGGATCATATAAAAATAAGGCTGAACGGTCTGGCGCAATGGGTGGGTATCAAAGACGCGCCCAGGACCCAATCTTTGGCGGCCGATATGCGCCTAGGTGAAAAATCCGGCATTGGAGTTTTTCTTTATAATGACAGCAATGGCTATACCAAACAACAAGGCGCCAGGGTTTCGTTTGCCCACCATTTGACCCTTGACCGATATGAAGACGAATTTCTTTCGTTTGGTATATCCTATAATTTCAACCAATTTCGAATCGATATCGATAAATTCAATACCATAGATTTTCCCGATGGCGGCGTTGTTAATAACCGCCAAACCGCCAATCACAATTTCGATGTCGGAGTGTTGTATCGTTATGATAAATTTTATTTTAGCTTAAACGCCTCCAACCTCATCCCAAAAGATCCCCAAAACCTGACCTTTAGTGTTGATGAGCCCAATGAATTACGAAATTACTATGCCTATACGGGATATCGATATACAAAGAACAAAAATAGCAGAATGGAAATTGAGCCTTCGCTATTATTCAAAATATTTGAGAGCGATGGTAGGTCTGAAACCGATTTGAGTCTAAAATTCCGTTTTTACGAATTTGAGGATTATTACTATGTGGGCATGAATTATCGCTTTTTGAACGATCAAATCGGCCGGCCCCTTTTCATTGCGCCTTTGGCGGGATTGAAGAAGAGCAATTTCTATTTCGGATACTCGTACCAAATTATTCTCAATGAGATATTAGGGTATAGTACGGGGACGCATGTAGTAACCATCGGGGTTGACTTGTTCCAAGGAATTAGTAATTGTCGGTGTATGTATTAAATTCGCAAAACTAGAATCATAGCTTTTTATAACGTTCAAACCATTTTCAGGCATAGGCCGGGTTTCTAGTAAATTTCTTATTTCCCTTGGATTAAATTAGATTTGTAAAAATCTATTCGAAATTGGGAAAGATACAGGTAAAGAACATTCGCGTGTATGCGAATCATGGATGCTTGAAAGAAGAGACACTAATTGGCAGTGAATATCGTGTAGATGTTTCGGTAAAAGCAGATTTGAAGAAGGCGTCGATTACGGATAATTTGTCGCATACCGTTGACTATGTACGTATCAATCACATCGTAAAGGAAGAAATGAAAATACCTTCCAAATTATTGGAGCAGGTAGCCCATCGTATACTTCAACGTGTTTTTGACGAAGTACCGATCGCATGGCGCGCCAAGGTCAGGGTTTCTAAAATTAATCCGCCCATAGGGGGAGATGTGGAAATGGTTTCGATAAACCTAGCCTATGACCGTCCGGAAAATGCGTGACTAAACGAATAAAAAATAATATCCTCTTTTTGTTTTTGAAAACCATGGCATTGTGGTCGAATTGGATAGACGGAGCCCCGCAAGGGCTTTTATGGTGGTTCGAGTCCACCCGATGCCTCTAGGAATTTATTCCTTACCATAGTTTCCGAAAGGAGCTTTGCAATTGGGTATTAATCTAAAAATGTATTTATTATAAGCTTAAAAAATTAATTTTTGTAGATTTGCAGACCTTAATCGGCATCGTGGCCGAGTGGCTAGGCGCAGCTCTGCAAAAGCTTGTACAGCGGTTCGAATCCGCTCGATGCCTCAAAGATCCCCTTCCCCTTTGGAAGGGGTTTTTGTTTTTTAGGAGCTACCGTACAGCGGTTCCCCCGAAGCATCGGGGCGATTTTTATCGGATATGTTCTATCTTTTCAATGCCTTTTTCTATGTTGAACTGATCCTTTGGAAGAAAGCCCTTTATAATAAGCACTACACCACACAAAATTAAAATAATGCCTAGAATTTTCTTGATCAGGTAGATACGTTCTTCGGTCAACCTGCTTTTTAGTTGTTTCGCCAAAAGAATTTTAAAAATATCGGTGACAAAATAAGCAATGATGACCGTTGAAAAGAATACGATCATTCGATTGGGTTCGTTGCCCAAACTAGGGCCCACTACAATAATTACGCCCAGCCAAAATACAAGAACGCCAATGTTGATAAAATTTAGCAAAAAGCCCTTGGCCAGTAAGCTCCAATAATCGCCTGTGCTAACTTTTACATCGATAGAATCTTTACCCGTAACCTTGTTCGCCGATCTTTTTATAAAGATTATTAAACCGTAAACAAATAGTATGGCCCCGCCAAATACATAAAGCCCCGGTTGATTGCTTA
>JALHST010000087.1 GCA_022865355.1 Maribacter sp.
GGATAAGCAATTTTTTACTTTGGCAAATTGCCTATGCGGAATTATATTTTATTGACGTATTTTGGCCCGATTTTAGAGAACATCACTTGGTAGCGGCCATAAAAAATTACCAGAACAGAGAACGAAGATTTGGAAAAACTAGCGAACAACTTAACTAGCGATATGAAACGGTTCATATCCCTTGAACCTTTATTTACCCTCCTACTACTTTTGATTACCGCATTTTCTACCGCACAGGAGACCTCCTACGAGGATGGTAAAAAATACATTCTTGCCGGTCTTGAGGTAACGGGGCTTCAAAGTTATAACGAACAGACCGTAAAGACCTACACGGGCCTTCGGGTGGGGCAGCCGATTACGATTCCGGGCGACCAGATCAGTGCGGTCATCAACAAACTGTGGGGCCTTGAACTCTTTAGTGACATTGAGGTATATGTCATAGACATCCAAGGCGAAAATATCTTTTTGGAACTCAATATCCTGGAACGCTCGACCTTATCAAATGTTACCATCTATGGAGTCAAAAAGCGCAAGGTAGACGATATTCTAAAAGATACCGATCTCAAAAAGGGCAAGAAAATTACCGAGAGCCTTATCGCCAATAGCAAAAACTATCTACAGAACAAATATAAAAAACAGGGGTACCTCAATGCCACGGTAACGATTGCCACGGCCAAGGATACCGTTGGTGACAATAGCGAGAGCATGGTCATTAACATTAAAAAAGGGGATAAAGTAAAAATAAAGGATATCGTTTTTGAAGGGAATGAACAGTTATCATCCAAAAAATTGCACAAGGCCCTTAAAAAAACCAAGGAAAAGCGGTTTGGTCGATTTTGGAAGAAGTCGAAATTTATTGCCGATGATTATGAAAAAGACCTGACGCTACTGGTCGACAAATATGCCGAAAATGGTTTTAGGGATGCCCGTGTCCTATCCGATACTATTATAAAACGCAATGAAAACAATATTGATATCAAAATCAAGGTTGAGGAAGGCGACAAATATTATTTTGGGGATATTGATTTTGTAGGAAACAGTGTATATACCGACCGGGAATTGGCCGCGGTACTCGGCATTAAAAAAGGAGCCACCTACAACGGGGTACTTTTGCGCAAGCGCATAGCAGACGACACAAAACCCGATGCAATAGACCTCACGAATCTCTATCAGAATAACGGCTATCTTTTCTCAAGTATCAATCCGGTCGAAGTTTCGGCCGAGAATGACACGATCAACTTTGAAATCAGGATTATTGAGGGGAAAGAGACCTTTCTCAACCACGTGACCGTAGAGGGCAATGATAAGACCAATGATCATGTTATTTTTAGGGAATTGCGAACGCGTCCCGGGCAGCGTTACAACAAGTCGGATATTATACGATCTATTCGCGAATTAGGTCAGTTGGGCTTCTTTGACGCCGAGCAGATCAAACCCGATGTGCAGAACGCCAATCCGAATGAGGGCACGGTCGATATTAATTATAGCCTGGTCGAATCGGGCTCCAGCCAAATCGAATTGCAAGGGGGTTACGGGGGTGGCGGTTTTATTGGCACTCTGGGACTTTCCTTCAGTAATTTTTCGATCCAAAACCTTCTTAAAGGCGAGGCCTATAAGCCGGTCCCTATGGGAGATGGCCAAAGTTTTGCCCTGCGTTTACAGGCCAGTCGTACCTTTAGGGTGTATAGCCTAAACTTTTCGGAACCTTGGCTGGGCGGCGTAAAACCGGTTCGTTTTAACCTATCGGTTTCAAGGACCCAACAATTTTCCTATGATTTCGTGACCCGTAATATCGATAAGACAAAACAGTTTGCCATTACAGGGGTATCTGCCGGGCTGGCCAAAAAAGTACAATGGCCCGATGATTATTTCATTGTCTCACATTCCTTGGGGTATCAAATATATGATTTCAAGAATTACAATATTGGCTTGTTCAGCTTTGGTAACGGGCGGTCAAATTCATTTACCTATACCTTGGGGATCAACCGGAGCGCCTTGGCTGGAGGGCGTATTTTCCCGCGTAGCGGTTCCAATTTTGAGATTACCGCAAAGATGACGCCGCCCTATTCCCTGTTCAGCAACAAGGATTTTCAGGCCATACGGGATCAGAGCGATGACCTTTTGCGAGAGATCAGTTCACTGCCCCCGGGGGACCCACAGATCGCCCTTCTGAATAGCCAACGAGAGAAATTGGAGGAAGAACGGTTCAAATGGCTCGAATACTATAAACTGAACTTTAAGGGAGATTGGTACACGACCTTGATAGGCGACTTGGTACTAAGGTCCAATGCGGAATTCGGATTTTTAGGAGCATATAACCATGAAAGAGGCGATGTGCCCTTCGAGCGCTTTTTCGTTGGGGGTGATGGTCTGGGCAATTTTACGCTTGATGGTCGTGATGTCATTCAATTGCGCGGGTATGAAAACCAGTCGTTGACGCCGGTCGATCCCCTTACCGGAAGGCAAGAAGGCGGACTCGTTTATAATAAGTATTCCTTAGAACTGCGCTATCCACTGACATTAAAACCGTCTGCATCCATTTATGGTCTCACTTTTTTAGAAGGTGGGAACGCGTTCAACAATTTTCAGGACTTTAATCCGTTTCAAATAAAACGATCGGCTGGAGTGGGGTTACGTATTTTTATGCCGGCATTTGGATTATTGGGTATTGATTTTGGATATGGCTTCGATAAAGACGCTAATCCAAATTCGACCGGACCCAGTGGATGGCAAACGCACTTCATTATCGGCCAACAGTTTTAACCAAATAAGATAAACGCGAATAGAGTATAGAAAAAAACCGGCCCAGGGGCAGCGGTGGGACAAAATCGATTTTGAAAAAAAGGAAGCCATGAACATTTGAATAATTGTGTGGTTTTCTTTCCTATGGGTCGCTTGTTTATTTTCTAAAACCGTGCTTTTAAATTTTACTGCAAAGGCTAACTAATTCATTTTAAAAGTTTTAGTAAATTTGGCACGATATTTTCTATGAGATAAAACGATTAAGAAATGACAGCGAAATCAAACGTTCTTTTAGTTGTAGTGCTGGGGCTATTATCGACCTTCGCCAAGGGCCAGGCCAGAGGGGTACGTATCGCCTATGTTGATATGGAATATATCCTTGAAAATGTCGAAGAGTACCGTGAGGCCAGCGAGCAGTTAGAGGCGAAGGCACAAAAATGGAAAGTTGAGATCCAACAAAAGCAAAGCGCTATCGACCAGATGAAAAAAGATCTAATGGCCGAAAAGGTATTGCTCACCGATGAGTTGATCAACGAACGGGAAGAGGAAATCCAGATTTTGGAAAAGGAGATGCTCGATTATCAGCAAGATCGCTTCGGGCCCCAAGGCGATCTGGTGCTTCAAAAAAGACAATTGATACAGCCCATACAGGATCAGGTATTCAACGAAGTACAAAAAATTGGGGCGAATAAAAAATATGATTTTATTTTTGATAAATCGGCAGATGTCGTAATGTTGTACTCCGAAAAAAGATTCGATATAAGTGATCAGATATTAAGGGGTATTTCACGCACACGAAAAGTAAGTTCGCCGGCCAAGAAAACCAATAACAGAAGCAGTCTTGATGATTTTGAAGGCGATACCGAGGATGAGGCGCCAACCGATGCACTGCTAGAGCGACAAGAAAAAGTAAAACAGGCCGAGGTGGCAAGGGAAAAGACTGCAGAGGAAAAAAGGACCGAACAATTGAAGATCAGGGAGGAACGCAAGAAAGCGTACGAGGAAAGAAGGAACAAGCTTTTAGAAGAACGGGAAGCAAAGCGAAAAGGACTTCAGGATCAAAATAAAAAGGAAGTTGAAAATGACAGTATCAATTAAAAGTAACTCATTGACCCATTTATAAATTAACGCTCAAAAAAGTACGTATATTTTAACTCATGAAATGAGCCGTTGCATAAGGTTATTAATAACCAGACTGATCAATAGCGAATTACAATTGCCGACAGGCAGGACTAACAATTAAAAAACAAATAAATTTTAAGATGAAACAAGTAAAGAAAATTGCCGTAGCATTGGTTTTGTTCGTAGCCGTTACCGGATTTGTAAACGCTCAGAGCAAGGTGGCACATATTGATGTAACCCAGTTATTAGCGGCAATGCCGGAAATGAAAACTGCCGAGGCCGAACTTAAAAAACTTCAAGGAACCTATAGTGCCGATCTTGAAAATTCAATGACCGAACTTAGGAACAAAGTAACTCAATATCAAAACGAATCGGGCTCCAAAACTAGGGAAGAAAACGAAAAAAGGGCACAGGAGCTGCAAGGCTATGAAAAAAGCATCGGGGAGTTCCAGCAAAATGCACAACAGGAAATGCAGAAAAAACAACAGGAACTTTTTGCCCCTATTTCAGAAAAGGCCAAAGCGGCTATTGAAAAAGTGGCTGCGGCACAGGGATATGATTATGTCATAGATGCCCAACCGGGAAGCGGCTTGATCGTGGCAAAAGGAAAAGACCTCTTGGCCGATGTTAAAAAAGAATTGGGAATTTAGTCGAATATCTTACATAAATAAAAACATCCCGAAAAATCGGGATGTTTTTATTTTATAATAGTTTTTTCCGCATATTCGCCCACCTCAATTTTCGAATGAACACTCCCTCTTTTTTAGTAACCAAATAGGCCTTTTTTTCCTTTTTGGCGAGAAGATACCCATACATGTTGTCAAAAAAAGCATTGATCCTGCGCTGTTTCCACGCCATTTTTATAGACGCGATGCAACTAATAATATGTCCATAGCGCATCGTATACATGGCCCTACCCTGAAGTAAGCGTGCTTTGGGATCATAGGCGTTGCCCGTTGGCCTGAGATGTTTGACCTTCAAATTGGGATCGGTATAGATTTCAAAACCGTGATATTGTGCTAAAAGTTCATCGACGGTATCCCAACCAATGGCTGGCTTCAAACCATTTAGGGCGAAAAAACAACTTTTGGAATACGCTTTAAAGGCACCTCGTACATGATCCTTGTCCATCGGATGGTTTAGCTGCCATACGCCGGTATCATCGGTTTCGAAGGCAAATCCGCCGGCGATTCCAACTTTCGGGTTTCCTTTAAAAATAAAGGCGATTTTCTCAAAATAATCGGTGGGCAAAATTATATCGGAATCTAATTTCACGATAAAATCATAGTTTTCATCCAATTGTCCTAGGCCACTGTTAAAGGCACCGATTACCTTACTACCGGGCATGTGCTGTGTTGATGAAGATGTATTGACCTTGACAAAGCTTGGATTTTTGATCGTAAATTCGTCAATGATGCTTTCGGTGCCGTCAGTAGAATGATCGTTGACAATCACTACTTTTTTGGGTTGTAGCGTTTGTCTCAAAACTGAATTCAAGGTATCGGCTAGAAAAGCTTCTTCGTTGTGGGCAGGAATGATGATATAATACGTCATGGTGTTTTTAGCCCTTTTTTCAAATTTCAAAGTTATACGTATTTTTTAAACCTTTTGATCAGAAGATAATGAAACATACGCGTTCACAACCACAGTTTGCTAGAATTTTGGATTTTGGCCCCTCCCGATAGCTTTTGGGAGTTATTGGGGTGGATATTGGATTTTGGCCCCTCCCGATAGCTATCGGGAGCTATCGGGGTGGAATTTGGAATTTGATTATTGGTTTTTTTTCCGTTCGGCATACACAATATAGTAACGCGGTGTAAATGAACGAAGCAAGGGGCGAAGACCGATTTTTTTGACAGGATTCGTCCACTTGGCCCTATCGACGATTTCCCAGCCAGACTTCTCCAAAAGCCAGTCAAATTGCCAATCTTCGAATTCGTGATAATGACGGTCCCAAGGGTCGCTCTTACTTCTATAGGCAGGGGAAAACCATAATCGCAGGGGAATACTGGCTACCAACTTTTGGGCGTTAAGTTCCCTTAGCAGGTTAAAAGGGGCCAAGAGATGCTCAAAGATCTCAAAGGCGGTCACTACCTCGGCTTGGGATCCCTTTATCGACGAAAAATCGATGTCCAAGTCCTCACCTTGCGTATTTTCAACATGAAAGCCCTCATCCGACATTATTTTTGAAAACGGATTTGCGACTCCCAGATCTAAAATTGTTTCTTGGGTTGATATATGTTTTTTAAGAAAAGTTAGGGTTTCTTTAAAGCGCTTATTGGGAAAGGTGTTCTCGTACATATCGTTATGTTTCTAGTTTCTATGATTTCTGGTATCAAGTTGAAAAGCAGAACCTGAAACCTTGAATACGAAACCTTTTAAACCCTGTAGACGATCGCATTTATATTCATACCCGCGCCAACACTTGCAAAGATAAGAACATCTCCTTTTTGAATGCTTTGATTTTTAATTTTTCCATTTTTGACCATATCCAGTAGTGTCGGTATGGTGGCCACCGAACTATTTCCCAGTTGTTCTATGCTCATAGGCATGATCCCTTGGGGCATCGCCAGGTCATACAATCCATAGAACCTTTTAATAATGGCCTCATCCATTTTTTCATTGGCCTGATGGATAAGGATTTTTTTTACATCTTGTATTGAAATACCACTATGGTCTAAACATTCTTTCATGGCCTTGGGTACGTAAGTGATGGCGAATTCATAAATTTTTCTCCCATACATTTTTATATAACTGGTCTGTTTTTCTGGCGATTTATTGTATGATTCCCCGAAATATAGATAGTTTGACTCCTCAAGGGCATAAGTAGCCGAAGTATGACTAAGTATCGCTCCCGAATTTTCAGATAGTTCCAAAACGGCGGCGCCGGCCCCATCAGAATAGATCATTGAATCCCGGTCGTTCTTATCGACTACCCTTGAAAGGGTTTCGGCGCCGATAACAAGGCATTTTTTGGCCATGCCACTTTTTATGAAGGCATATGCCTGTATAACACCTTCGATCCAACCGGGGCATCCAAAAAGAATATCATAGGCCACACATTTCGGGTTCTTGATCTTTAGATGGTGTTTGACACGGGTCGCTAAACTAGGAACGGTGTCAGCCTGTGATTTACCATAGCCAACATCGCCAAAATTATGGGCAAAAATGATGTAATCAAGCGATTCCTTATCGATCTTGGCATCGGCTAGGGCCTTTTCGGCAGCGTAGAATGCAATATCCGAAGTATTCAGATGATCCTCGGCATATCGTCTTGCACCTATGCCGGTTATCGACTTGAATTTTTCAATAATAACTTCATTTGGATATTCAAATGGGCTGCCGTCGGCATTTAGAAACTCATGTTCATAAAAATCACTGTTTTCTATTACCTGGGAGGGAAGGTAGCAGCCAGTACCTGTAATACCGATATTCATAAATTCAACTATAATTTTGAAATCTTAAAAGTAATGCAAATTGGGGTCAAATGGGTCCGTACTCCAGTGAGTAATACGATGCCCATTCAGAATCAAGGAAAGGACCTACAATGCATAAAAGGCTTTCAACAAGGTTGAAAGCCTTATATATACTGACTTCAAAGCAATAGTTATGCTTCCATATAGGCATCTATGGGAGCACAGGTGCAAATCAAATTACGGTCTCCATATGCATCGTCGGCCCTGCGTACCGATGGCCAAAATTTATTTTCGGAAACAAAGGGCAATGGGAAGGCCGCCTGCTGTCTACTATATGGAAAGTCCCAGGTATCGCTGGTCAACATCTGCAAGGTGTGGGGTGAATTTTTTAAAATATTATTGGGTTCATCTATCGAAGTGCCATCAATTTCCGAGCGTATCGACAACATGGCATCACAAAAACGATTTAGTTCCGCCAAGCTTTCACTTTCGGTGGGTTCGATCATCAGCGTCCCTGCAACCGGAAACGATACCGTCGGTGCATGAAACCCATAGTCCATAAGGCGTTTGGCTATATCGGTGACTTCGATACCCTGCTGTTTAAAAGGCCTACAATCAATGATCATTTCATGGGCGGCACGGCCTTTTTCACCGGTGTATAAAACATCAAATTTACCGCTTAACCGTTCTTTGATGTAATTTGCATTTAGGATGGCGACCATGGTGGCATCCCGAAGTCCTTTTTCACCAAGCATTTTGACGTATCCGTAGGAAATCAAACATGCCAGGGAACTACCCCAGGGAGCCGCTGAAATTGCGGTTATGGCATTTTTGCCACCGGTAGCGATGACCGGATTCCCAGGTAAAAATGGCACTAGCTGTTCAGCTACACAAATAGGGCCTACCCCCGGCCCGCCGCCGCCATGCGGAATGGCGAAGGTTTTATGAAGGTTGAGATGGCAAACATCGGCACCGATCGTTGCTGGATTGGTCAAGCCCACTTGGGCATTCATATTGGCGCCATCCATATAAACTTGCCCACCATGGTCATGTATCAACTTCGTGATTTGTCGGATCGACGATTCAAAAACTCCATGGGTCGAGGGGTAGGTGATCATCAAGGCGGCCAAATTTTGGGAATGTAAAATAGCTTTTTCTTCTAGGTCGGCCAGATCGATATTTCCTTTTTCATCGGTTTTCGTAACGACTACCTGCATGCCTGCCATAACTGCCGAGGCAGGATTCGTGCCGTGGGCCGATGCCGGGATGATACAAATAGTGCGATGGCCTTCGTTGCGGGATTCATGATAGGCGCGAATGACCATCAAACCTGCATACTCGCCTTGGGCCCCTGAATTGGGCTGTAATGATGTGGCA
>JALHST010000088.1 GCA_022865355.1 Maribacter sp.
GTCCTGGCATCGGCCAGGTCATTTATAGCGACCACTTCGAGGTGAGGTTGATCATTGATCAACCTGAACAAGGTTCTTCCTATCCTGCCGAAACCATTAATACCGATGGTTGTTTTTTCCATTTGATCGAAAATACCGTTTATCCCAACCAAGGTCAGGATGATCCAGGATATGTTTTTAAAATTGGAATACTTAATCTATGTGCTTGTGCGCCTTGTAGGAAGACCTGACCAAGGCACCGCTCTCTACATGTCGAAATCCCATGCTACGACCGATAGACTCGTATTTCTTGAATTGTTCAGGGAGGATGAATTCTTTCACGGGCAAATGTTTTTTGGAAGGTTGAAGGTATTGGCCGATGGTCACCACATCAACATGGGCTTTTCTAAGATCTTCCATAGTTTGAATCACCTCCTCCTCTTGTTCACCAAGGCCCAACATAATGCCTGATTTTGTGCGATTGACCCCATGGGCCCTCAAATACCGAAGTACTTCCAAGCTGCGTTCATATTTGGCTTGTATGCGCACCTCACGGGTAAGCCGTTTAACGGTTTCCATATTATGGGATACGACTTCGGGGCTGACGTTGATGATTCGGTCTAAATGTCGTTCGATACCCTGAAAATCGGGAATTAAAGTTTCTAAGGTGGTTTGGGGGTTCATTCGTCGAATGGCCTTTACCGTTTCGGACCATATAATAGATCCCATATCCCGAAGGTCGTCCCGATCTACCGATGTGATAACGGCATGCTTAATACCCATGATCTTGATCGATCGCGCAACTTTTTCAGGTTCGGACCAATCGACATTCCCTGGTCTTCCTGTCATAACGCCACAAAAGCCACAAGAGCGCGTGCAGACATTCCCCAAGATCATAAAAGTCGCTGTACCCTCGCCCCAGCATTCTCCCATATTCGGACAACTGCCCGAAGTGCATATGGTGTGGAGATCATACTTTTCGACCAGACCCCGTAATTGGGTGTATTTTTGGCCTGTGGGTAGTTTAACACGCAGCCATTTGGGTTTTCCCTTCTGCGGTAGAACGTTCGCCGTTGTATCTGTACTCATTCAAAAATTTTAAACAAATATACGAACTAATCAAGTAGTGGATAATGAAAAGTAGCATCCTGAACGCTTGCGATTTGCGGAGCACACTGCTATTCAAGTGGTTACTTTGGCCACGGGTTCTAATTTTATTCATACATGTCCTGAAGATCGGTATGGCAGAGTTCTACAAAAAAATCCCCGATCTTCATGGTGATGTCCTTGAAATAACGTGCTCCTTTTTCCTTCGAGGATTTGTGGGGATTACCAGAGCCGGTATCCATACTAATTTGCGACCATTTCCGCTCGGCCCAGGCCCAACCTTCCGAATAGGACTTGATTTTATGTTTTTTAGAGGCTCCATCCCCCCATTTCTCCTGTGGGAGCACCAAATCTGGTCGAAGATGGAGCATTAAACTGGTTTCCATTTCATCGGCATGGTCGCCTTTTTCCTCAAAATAGCGGTCTTTATCGACAGTTAGCGGAAAAAAGGTAAGGCTGATAAACATTTTTGGATATTTCAATCCCAATTCCCGTAGCATCGGTTTAAAGTCATTGCCGCCATGGCCATTAAAAACGACTAATTTATAAATGCCCTGTCGCTCCAAAACTTGCACGATATCAGAAAGAATGGCGAGCTGGGTACTTGGATTCAGGTTGATATCCAAATAAATATCCGATTGGCCCGTATTAACACCAAAGGGCAGGGTGGGCAATACAATTACCTTGGCACCTTTTTCCCATGCAATCCTTGCCGATTCGGCGGTGATATGATCCGCTTGTATGTTATCGGTGGCATAGGGCAAATGGTAGTTATGGGCTTCGGTGGCGCCCCAGGGTAAAATGGCTAGTTCAAATCGAGCCTCCTTTAATGCCACCCAATTCGTCTCTGCAAGTATGTAGGGTCTCATGATCTTAGTTGGTCGCCCATGTTTTCTGGGATTGGATTATATGCGATAAAGGTAAAATAAATTCCACCGCAAGCGGTAGTCAAAAAATATATATTGACCAACCAACTTCCCCATGGTAGGTAAGCATTAATACCAAACCAGTCTCCCGTTACAAAAATAAACGTCATACCAAGGGTTGCTCTCCCAAGCTCGATCCATACCGCATATTTGGCCCTGTCCATTAAACTGGTATAACCATAAATGCCAATAAAAACGAAAGCACCGAAGGTGAGTAAACCATTAAACCCAATGGCGGAATAATTATAAAACATAAACAACAAAGACCCCGTTGTGGCCAATAATTGAAATATAGCATAGCCATTGAATGCGTTTGAGGTGGGGGTGGTATACCGTTCAAAATTATATACGTCCTCGATAACGGTCAACGGGTAGGTATCTTTAACGTCAGCGGGCCGCCATCCGGTAGGCATAAACCAGATCCGAATTTTGTCCCAGTAATGGTCGGTATGCCAAGCATCTTTGCACAATTGCCATAGGTGCTGAAAGTTAATTAGGATCGGATTCCATGTTTTGGCAGGCTTTAAAACCCCATATTGGGGCGGTACCTCAGCGAGTTCTTCTTGAAAAGTGCCGAACCATCGGTCCCAAACGCACAAGATCTGGCCTAAGTTTTTATCGATATATTCTGGGTTAATGGCGTGGTGGACCCGATGTTGCGATGGGGTCACGATAACGTATTCCAACCAACCCAATTTTCCAATATGTTGTGTATGGTACCAAAATTGGGCAAAAAGATGAATGGGTGCTAAAATGGCAATTACTTCGCTAGGCACGCCCAAAATGGCTGCGGGTACCAGTAAAAAGGGAAAATAGCCAATAAGATTCGAAATCGACTGCCGCAAGGCACAGGCCAAATTAAACTCTTCACTGCTGTGATGGATTACGTGTTGATTCCAAAAGAAATTTACCTTATGGCTTAAACAATGGTTCCAATATCCAGCAAAATCGATGGCAATAAAGGCAATCAGCCAAACGGCCCAAGTTGCCTTAATTTGGGTAATTGCCAAATATTCAAGCAAAAAAGGGTAGGTAACAATAATTACACCAAGTCCTAAGGAATCCTTTATAATGTTGGTCAATCCGGAACTTATGCCAGATACCGAATCCATTACTTTATGCTTTTGGTCCTTGACGAAATAACCGTACGCTATTTCAACAATCAGCAAAATCATAAAAAAGGGTATGGCGTATAACAGAGCCTTCGCATAGGTTTCCATAGGCAATTGACTAATGTAAGAACAAATATACGTCGAAATACAAACTCTATAAAATCTGGTGGAAATCCATATGCACCGAGCAGGCCGTTTTAGGTTCTACACACGAAAATGTAAGATGTAGATTATATGCAATGCCTAAAAGGCTATTGATCATCCCGAAGAATAAACCCTTGGCCATGTACGTTTTCAATTTTAAGCGAGGGGTCGTTTTCCAAATATTTTCGAAGGTGGGTAATAAAGACATTTAAACTTTTTTTATTGAAATAGTCGTTTTTACGCCAAATCCCGATCAAAATATCCTTGTGCCGACAGAGCTTGTTCTTATGGGTTGCCAAAAACTCTAAAACTTCATTTTCCTTTGTAGTTAAATGAATGGTTTGTTCTTTATAAACCAATTCCTGATTAAGACTGTTAAATCGATAAGCCCCCAATTTATATTCATTTTTTGATGTCACATCCTGGGAGTTAGGTGAAAGTCGTGACAAAAGCATTTGGATCCTTATCACCAATTCTTCCTCGTCGATCGGTTTTTTTAAATAGTCGACAGCACCAAGGGAAAACCCTTTGAGCACATCGATCTTTAAAGACTTGGCACTTAAAAAAATAAAGGGAAGGGTAGAATTTCTAATTTTCATTTCCTTGGCCAATGTAAAACCATCCATTTCGGGCATCATAATGTCTAGGATGCCTAGGTCATAGGTATTCGCATCCATTTCATTTAAGGCCATCTTACCATTTTTAGCCCAAGTAATATGAAACCCTTTCATCTGTAGGTATTCTGAAAGCAAATAGCCTAAAGTAGGATCATCCTCGACCAAAATTATCCTATAAATTTTATCTGCCATGACACAAAGGTATTGAGAGGTTCACGATGGTGCCTTTATTTAATTCACTTTCAATAAATACTTTTCCTTTCAGGTTTTCCACTACTTTTTTTACATAGCTTAGGCCCAAACCATACCCTTTTACCTGATGAATATCGCCTTGGGCCACCCGATAATATTTCTCGAAAATATGATGTTTTTCCTTTCTATCGATACCCTGCCCATTGTCTTTTACACGTATGGTCAGTCGGTCCTTGTTTATAGTTGTTTCTAAATGGATTTGCGGCTGGTCGGCATATTTTTTGGCGTTGTCCAACAAATTATTTATTGCATTTTCCAAATGAAAAGTTTCGGCCTTGATCAGATATTCGCCCGGTGCGAGGTCATAAGTAAATTTCACATTTTCTATGGAGGTGAGCATTTTGAATTCCTCGCACAGCTTTTGCAAATAGGGCTTGAAATCGATTATCTCTAAATTGAATACCTCCTTTTTCCCTTCCAAGCTGGCGAGCTCCAATACTTTATCGATATGTTCGGTCAATTTATTTACCTGCTGTCGAATGATGGCCAAGATAGGTTTTTGGCTGCTGTCGACCTGTTCGTCAAGAATTTTTGTTGCCAAACCAATTGAAAATACCGGAGTCTTCAATTCATGCGTGAGGTTGTTTATGAATTCGTTGGTTGTGGTAATCAGGTTTCTTTGCCAATAATAGGTTCTCAAAACCCAAATTACGGTGATGAGTATTCCGATGAGAAAAAGTATGCTTGGAAAGGTTAAACCACTCATCTTTGATAAAAAATACGTATTCAGGTCCCTAAAACGTAGTTCCAAGATCAATCTTTCCTTTAAGAGGTCGGGCAGATATCCTGTTAGGGCGATGGGATAGGTTACAAGATGTTCTTCATTCTCAAAAGATCTAGGCGGTTTAAGATAGTATGTGGAATCTCTGGTATACAGGGTATAGCTGAAGTCTGAATCGATACCATTTTGAACCAGCCTTTGGGTAATATAGTCATTTAAGAAACGACTCGAGGCATTCTTAATACTATCGACACTAGTTTTAAAGTAGCTGTTATCCTTCTTTAAGGCATTGCCTATCAAAAAGGTAAGCTCGTTCATGTTGCTTAATTCTGATTTGATGGTCTCACTGGTCAGTCCTATCTTTTTGTTGAATTGTACTTTTGCCAAATTTAATCCCACCCGAAGATATTGATATTGCACAACGGCCAGGCCCAGAATTGAAATAATGAAAATTAGTATGAAGAGGTTCCGTTTTTTCATAGGCTTTACGAATTAACCTAAAATAAAGTATCTATTAATAGATATTAATTTTTCATTAACTTAATTAATTTCTCCTTAATCTTATTTAGCCTCTAATTAATGGAATGATAGCCTGGTCCTGTTTAATTTAGCCTCGAGTTAATTTAAAGTTAGTAATTGTTAATCATAAAGAGGGTAATAAGGCCAATCGTTGTAGATTGGCCTTTTTATCAAATCAAAACCGACCAACCTGTGCTTGCGATTTCAAAGAAGGCTCCCATATATTTTTTCATCATAATCTGCATGACGGGATACCAAACATACGCCCAAGGTTGTGTGGCCATTCGCCATTTTTCTTCCTGTGTGGGTTCAAGCCTTGAAGAAAATCTGCTACAAGCCGGGGATCTGCAAGTAGGAATGAACTATCGCTATTTTAAATCGTTCCGCCATTTTAGGGGTACGACCGAAGAAGCCGACCGCGTTACCAATAATACCGAGGTAATTAACCATTCTAACGCTTGGGATTTCTTTTTGACCTACGGCATGACTGACCGATGGTATGCGAGTATGACCCTTCCCACCGTAATCAATTCCAGATCTTCGCTATATGAACATGGGAGGGAAGAGCGGCATAGCACTTACTCACGAGGCCTGGCCGATATTCGTCTGGGCGTAGGCTACTGGTTATTAAACTTGGAAAGCAATCCCAATGGAAATGTTGCGGTCGGTTTAGGAATTAAGCTGCCAACAGGAAATTATAATGCCTCCGATATTTTTTATAATGTAGGCCCGGAAGGAAGTCCGGAAGTTCGCCCCGTAGACCAATCGATTCAACCGGGGGATGGTGGTTTTGGCATTACGGTCGATGCGCAGTTTTATAAAAAGCTGGTTACCAAACTTTTTGCATACGGTGGGGGTTTTTATCTTTTGAATCCTCGGGAAACGAATGGCACGCGCACTTTTAGGGAGACTTTGAGTCCGCTTCTTGCCAATGAAGCCATTATGGCCGTTCCGGATCAGTATTCTGTTCGTACCGGATTAAGTTATGCCATTTCGGAAGTTGTTTCGTCTTCCCTTGGGGCCAGGTTCGATTGCGTTCCCGTTAAGGATCTCATTGGAGGCAATAATGGATTCCGAAGGCCTGGAAACGTACTTTCCATCGACCCCGGAATTGGTTTTATGAAAAATAATTTTTCACTGAATCTTAATCTGCCTATCGCGGTGCGACGGGAACGCCCTCAGAGTGTAACCGATAAACAGACCGAAGCGCAGACGGGAACTCCTAGGGCCGGCGATGCCGCCTTTGCCGACTATGTATTGAATTTTGGTATTACCTATCGATTTTCAAACAACAAAATCAAACTGGATCCAGAACTTCAGGAAGGTCTAAAAAATTGAAATATTGAAACAATTGTAACCAAGCAAACTATGAATTTGACTAAAAATAATTTACTTACGGCCTCGATAGGGCTTGTATATTTATGGTTTGGGGCCTTAAAATTCATCCCCAATCTCAGTCCGGCCGAACATTTGGCACAAGATACCATTCATGAACTGACCTTCGGCCTTCTGGATGCCCGGGTGTCTATTCTATTACTAGCAATTTTAGAAACCGGTATCGGTCTGTTTCTACTTTTAAACCGTTTTAAAAAGATAATACTCCCGCTGGCCATTGGACATATTGTGCTGACCTTCACACCGCTTTTTCTATTCCCGGAGCTGGTTTTCGGCGACGTGCCCTTTTCGTTGACGATTTTGGGCCAGTATATAGCCAAGAACATCATTATTTTAAGTGTTTTGGTGTTTGAATACATCGAATTAAGGCAAGGCGTGAAGGCACCTTCTTTTCGAAAAATGGCCGTGGGGGACGCGGTCGAACGACCGTTGGCTGAAAGAAACCTAGAACGCCAGATTAATTAAATGGTCCGATCATAATATGGGCCCGATAGGTGCCTGGATCCATTAGCCATGGCATTCCCTTTGCATGCGGTTTTGTTGGTAATCCTGTAGATTCTGGCGTAGCGAACGGGGTGTAGATGACATAGCGATATTGGCCATCGGCCAATTCCCCGGTGGTTTTATCGTAGGCGGCATCACTTCCAAAATAAATATACATCATACTGGGTTCCTTGGGCATTTCTATCTTTCCCGCGGCTACTTCTGCCCCCCTAATCTCCTGTTTTTCCTTAAAATCCTTCCCTTCAGCCGTAAGTTCCCGACTTCTTTTCATAAAGGGTTCAAGTTTTTTTGAATAACAGGCGACACTGATGCCTTCCTTGGCAGGGTCATCGGCGATACAGACAAGGTTATTGGTGCCTTCCTGAAGCACGACCAATTCCCCGGCAGCATTATAGCCATACACCATGGCAGCCTCCTTATCCTCTTCCGGGGCCGGTAAGAGTGCTGTTTTTATTTGGATATTGGAAGGGAGTATTTCAGGTTTTGTTTCCTGAGCCGTTGCCTGGTTTATGATTACCAATCCCAGACCTATTAGCAGTTTTTTCATGACATCGAATTTTACAATAAGGTTAGTATGCTTCCAGAATTAAATGGGAACGACATATATCATCGGGCGATAAGCGGTCGATTTTAAAATCAATGGGGCCTTTACATCCAGTATATCGTAAAATATCACCTAGGAATTTATATTCCGGAGTTGTCGTTGAAATTATAAAGGTTTACGTCCTGAAATAATATTGTAAAGAATTACTATCACGGCGATCACTAAAAGAACATGAATCAAACTGCTGGTCGCCAATCCGGGAACAATGTCCAACATACCCAAAAGCCAGATAACAATACAGATTACGGCAACAAGCCAAAGTATACTTCTCATAATGGATGGTTTTAAGTTATCTACTAATATAGGAAAGTTTACACGATCTTTCGATTTTTTTGATAAAAAGCTTGATAGTCAACTAACTGCGCGAACGTGCATTTTTGGATTTGAAAAATTGACCTAAACGACCATTTGAGCCTTAAAACCAATGACACCGCCACCGTACTAAAAATTAGGGTACGCGCTTATTTAAATTAGAAGGCAATGCCAATGTGTTTTTTACTATTCAAAACTCGCCAAGCTCTTTTCCAAGGTTTCGATTTTGGCCTGGGCATCGGCCTGTTTTTTGCGTTCGAGTGCAATGACCGTTTCCGGGGCATTTTTCACAAAACGATCATTGTTGAGTTTCTGTTGAACCGAATGTAAAAATCCTCTGGTGTAGTCAATTTCCTCTTGTATTTTTCGAATTTCGGTATCAACATCGACGGCCCCTGCCATGGGAATGAAGTATTCATTGTTCTTTACGCGAAAAGTCAGGGCCCCTTCTATTGGCTCCTTGCTATAGGTAATGTCTGAAACATTGGCTAGTTTTTGAATCATCAGATCCCATTCTTTGGTCACTTTCCCGCTATTCAAGACAGATAATTTCAATGACTCCTTGATGGGGAGGTTCTTTTCTTTCCGGATGGTTCGAATGCCTGCGATTACCTGCGACGCAAAATCAAAACTTTTGATAAGCGATGTATCGAATTTTGCCTGCTCAGGCCATTGGGCGACGATCAACGCCTGTTTTGGGGATCGTTCGCTAATGCGCTGCCATATTTCTTCGGTCAGGAACGGCATAAAAGGATGCAGGAGCTTCAGATTTTGCTCCAGTATTAGCATTACCGCCTCTAACGAAGTCCTGTCTATGGGTTGGCGATAGGCGGGTTTGATGATTTCCAATAGCCAGGAGCTGTAATCGTCCCAAACTAATTTGTAAATGGCCATAAGGGCATCTGAAATACGGAACTTACTGAAATGATCTTCGATTTCCGCCAAAGTTTGGTTGAATTTGGCCTGATACCATTCAATTCCTATTTTTGAAGCTTGCGGTTGCGGGAGGTCGACAACTTCCCAGCTTTTTATCAGGCGGAAACCGTTCCAAATCTTATTCGCAAAATTTTTCCCTTGTTGACAAAGATCCTCATCGAACATCAAATCATTTCCTGCGGCCGCACTCAAGAGCAATCCGACCCGAACACCGTCGGCGCCATACTGTTCTATAAGGTGCAGCGCATCGGGGGAATTGCCCAAGGACTTTGACATTTTCCGCCGTTGTTTATCGCGTACAATTCCAGTGAAGTAAACATTTTCGAAGGGTTTTTCATTACGAAATTCATAACCTGCGATGATCATCCTGGCCACCCAAAAAAAGAGGATATCGGGCCCGGTGACCAAATCATTGGTAGGATAATAATACGCAATTTCTTCATTATCGGGCTCTAATATGCCATTGAATACGGTTATTGGCCAAAGCCATGAAGAGAACCAGGTATCGACCACATCCTCATCTTGTCGTAAATCTTTTAATGATAAAAGCGAATTGCCCGATTTTGACCTTGCCAGTTTCAAGGCATCCTCCCTATTTTCGGCTACTACAAAATCATCCTGTCCGTCACCGAAATAGTATGCGGGGATGCGTTGACCCCACCAAAGTTGTCGCGATATGTTCCAATCGCGTATATTCTCCATCCAATGGCGGTAGGTATTGTCAAACTTTTTTGGAAAAAACTTTATTTCTTGGGTATCCAAAACCGCTTTAATGGCCGGCTTTACGAGGTCTTCCATTTTCAAAAACCATTGGTCTGACAAGCGGGGCTCGATTATGGCTTTCGTGCGTTCCGAGGTTCCTACTTTATGAAGGTAGGGTTCGGTCTTTACCAAGTAGCCCTTTTCTTCCAATTCTTTTGAAATTGCCTTTCTGACCACAAAACGATCTTGACCTTCGTACTGCAGTCCGAAGGAGTTCAAGGTGGCATCGGCATTAAAAATATCGATGCTGGGCAACTGGTGTTTTTCGCCTAAGGCGTGGTCATTAAGATCGTGGGCCGGGGTTACTTTTAGGCATCCTGTTCCGAATTCAATATCTACATAATCATCCTGTATTATAGGTATTGTTCGATTACAAATGGGTACTATGGCCTTTTTTCCCTTTAAATGAGAATATCGTTTATCTGTTGGGTGAATGCATATAGCGGTATCCCCCAATATGGTTTCGGGACGGGTGGTGGCGATGGTGAGCTTTTCGTCGGAGCCTTCTATTTTGTAGGCTATAAAATATAACAAGCCCTGTTTTTCCTCATAAATGACCTCCTCATCTGATAAGGTCGTCTGTGCCTCGGGATCCCAGTTTACCATACGAAAACCCCTGTAAATCAATCCCTTGTTGAACAAATCGACAAATACCTTGATTACCGAGGCCGACATTTTGTCATCCATGGTAAATGCGGTCCGGTCCCAATCGCATGAACAGCCTAGTTTTTTTAGTTGTTCTAAAATGACCCCGCCATACCTATGTTTCCAATCCCAGGCATGTTTTAGGAAATCTTCGCGGGAAATATCGGTCTTTTGAATGCCCTCCTCCCGTAATTTGGCGACTACTTTCGCCTCTGTGGCAATCGATGCATGATCGGTACCAGGTACCCAGCAAGCATTTTTACCCATAAGTCGGGCCCTTCGGATCAAAACATCTTGAAGGGTGTTATTAAGCATATGGCCCATATGCAGAACGCCGGTAACGTTGGGAGGCGGAATTACAATGGTATACGGTTTCCGGGCATCGGGTATTGAATGAAAGAATTTATGCTGCATCCAATAGTCATACCAGCGGTTTTCTGCCTTTTCGGGCTCATATTTTGATGGAATCTCCATATTTTGGAACGGTTTTTGGTAATCCTCAGCTAGCTAATAAAATTCTTTGGAAAAAGCGTCTTTCGATAGTCAGTTCTAGAGGATTTTTGCTAAAAGTAAATACGAAACAAAAATAAGTAACGTTATTACATAACAAAAGAATTTTGGAGGTTCATCGCAAAAGATTTACTTTTGAAATTCACCCAAAATCAAAGATGATGAAAAAAATAGTACTTGTTATATTTATTGGTCTCTTAGGTTTTAGCCTAACTGCCCAAGATAAGAAGGCAAAAATTGAGTTTAAGAGCGAAACCATTGATTACGGCGTAATCGAAAAAGGCAGTGATGGGGTTCGCGTGTTCGAATTTACAAATACGGGAGATGCCCCATTGATCATTAGCAAAGTGAGTTCAAGCTGCGGGTGTACCATACCGAAGTGGTCAAATGAACCCATTCTACCAGGAAAGTCTGGGGAAATCCAGGTAAAATATGACACCAACAGGGTAAACCCTATCAGAAAGGCCATTACAGTGATTTCCAATGCCGATACCCCTACCAAGGTTTTAAAGATTATCGGGGAAGTAAAAGCTCCGGACGGCAAGTAAGCCGAAGTCGAAATGAATAGAATCAAAACCCTGACCCCAAAGTCAGGGTTTTTCCTTGAACATATTTTTTAGCACGTAGCTAAAGAGAAGATCCGAATTATACCGTTCGATCAAGACTTTTATCCTTTTTCCTTCTTTTTCATTAAGCAATTGCATGATTTCTTGAAGTTTGAAACTGTGCACACTTTTTCCATTTACTGCAAGAATGACATCGCCCTCCTGAAGCCCGGCAGTTTCGGCCGGACTTCCCGCGCGTATGCCCGATACCACAATTTCCGGGACCAAGCTAAGCCGCGTTTTATTCTCGAATAAAATCTGTACATCCCCGAACGATTTTTCATCGTTTTTTACCACTCCGCGCGCATCGGCAATACTTTCAGCGACATAACGTAGGCCATCGTGTTGCAATTCAATACCGCTCATGTTGTAGTGAAAGGGTTTATCGAAATTACCGTTTTTACGAATGGTTATTTGATTCTTGGGGTAATCAAATACAATATTGAAACGTTTTAATAGCTCTCCGCCTATGCTTCCATTCCGGTCCCCTAAATTCTTGAAGTCGTTAAACGATTCAAGGTTTGGAAAGGCCACTTTGGCATCCTTTAGGATATAGCTTCCTATCTTGATCTGGTTGACCATGGTCCGTTTGCCAAAGATGTTGCCGCTTAGTCCCTTTCCAAGGAAGTCTTCATAATTTTTTTCAGGAATTTCAATTTCGTCGCTTTCAAACAGCCAGATGGCATCGCTACTACCTGTATCCATTAGCATTTTAATTGGGATGCTCTTTGTGTCATTAAAATAGACTTCCCCATCTACATACGCCTTTTTGCTAATAATGGTCAGCGGCAGGGTTTCTGCTTTCCTACCCTTCTTGTATTCATAGGAATTCGGGTCATAAAATTTTATAGTTTTGTTGCCATAATTGATATCTACCACAAAATCCCTGAATAGATCATACCCGATGATACCATGTATTGGAATGCCCAGGGTCGGGGAAAAATTCATGTCCTTATCCAAAACCACATACAACTGCTGGGTTCGATTTTTAATATTGCCCAATTTAAAATAGTTGTCAAGCGAATTCAGGGCTTTAATTGGTTCACCATCGCCCAGACCTTTTATGGTAATTTCTGAAACCTTGTTGATCTGTATTGAATCTTGATCGGTAAGATTGAAGAGAATGGGCTTTCCGACTCCGGAATCCAAAATGAATGACAGTTCACTTCCATTTACTTCAATGGGAATGACCACGAGATTATTTATGAGTTCGAATTTTATCTTTTGGAATTTTTGCCCTGGGGGCAATTCATATCCTTGTGCCGTTCCGCTGTAGGGAAGCCACGTGAAAAAGATTACGATCGGCATTAAATACTTTTTCAATGCACTAACTATTAATAAGTTAACTCTTTTAAAGTTACTAAAATTTTCAAGATCAGGACATTAATTAACATTTTATCGCCAAACTAATTAAATGCATCGCCTATTGCATTGTACCTATGGTTTTCCCATTTTTGTGGAAAATTAATCCACTATGCCATCCGTATCAAAAAAAGGGCAGTCTATGCCTGAATCCCCGATCAGAAAATTGGTGCCTTTTGCCGAGGAGGCTAAAAAAAAAGGCGTCAAGGTCATCCATCTTAATATTGGGCAGCCCGATATAAAGACTCCAAAAATAGCATTGGATGCCGTTAAAAATAATACCATAGAGGTGCTGGAATACAGTAGGACGGAAGGCTCTGAACAGTATCGCGAAAAATTGGCGAAATATTATGCAAAGCATAATATCCTGGTCAGCGCTAAGGACATCATTGTTACTACCGGTGGCTCGGAAGCCCTCTCGTTTGCTATGGGAAGCATTGCCGATCCTTCGGATGAAATTATCATTCCCGAGCCTTTTTATGCCAATTACAACGGTTTTGCTACCGCCATGGGACTTAAAGTCATCCCGGTAGTATCGCACATAGACACCAATTTTGCCTTGCCACCCATCGAGGAATTCGAAAAATTGATAAGCCCAAGAACCAAGGCTATTGTTATCTGTAATCCAGGAAATCCCACGGGATATCTGTACAGTAGGGAGGAAATACAAAAACTTGCCAAAATTGTAAAGAACCATGATTTATTTTTGGTGGCCGACGAGGTTTATCGTGAATTTACATATGATGGCAAGGAGCATTATTCAATACTCCAAGAACCCGGTCTTGAACAACATGCCTTGATCGTTGATTCGGTTTCAAAACGCTATAGTATGTGCGGGGCCCGGATAGGCTGTTTGGTTTCCAAGAACAGTGAGCTTATACAAACGGTACTAAAGTTCGCCCAGGCGCGTCTTTCGCCCCCTACCTTTGCCCAAATTGCGAGTGAGGCCGCCTTAGAAACGCCACAGAGCTATTTTGATGAGGTCAAAGAGGAATATGTTGCGCGAAGGAACCTTTTGATCGAGGAGTTAGAGAAAATAGAGGGGGTAAAAATTGGTAGGCCCCAAGGGGCATTTTATTGCATTGCCGAATTGCCCATTGAAAATTCCGATGATTTTGCCCAATGGCTTCTTGAAGATTTTCGGCTGAACGGGGAAACGGTCATGGTGGCACCCGCGGCCGGCTTTTATGCAACAGAGGGCCTAGGAAAAAACCAGATCCGCATTGCCTATGTGCTTGATCGGGAACAATTGAAAAGAGCGGTGCGCATACTAAAGGAAGCCCTAAAAAGTTATATAGGCTGATGCACATACTCAATAATATATCCTTAAGGCCATACAACACCTTTGGCATAGACGCCCAGGCCGAGCACTTTTGCGAAATCAACGGCATAAACGATCTTAAGAAGGCCTTGCGATTACACGAATATCCTAATAAATTAGTCCTTAGTGGCGGCAGCAATATGCTTATAACCAGGGATATTCAAGGATTGGTCCTGCATATCAACTTAAAAGGGATCGAACTTGTTACAGAAGATGAGGATCATGTCATCATTCGCGTTATGGCCGGGGAGAACTGGCACCAGTTCGTTCTATGGACCTTAGATCGGGATTATGGCGGCCTCGAAAATTTGTCGTTGATACCTGGTAATACAGGTACGGCCCCGATTCAGAATATTGGTGCCTATGGCGTTGAACTGAAGGATATATTTGTCAGTTGTGAGGCCATGGATAGGGCAGAACAGGGGCTAATTACGTTTTATAGGGAGCAATGTCAATTCGGATACCGGGATTCGTATTTTAAAAATGAGGGCAAAGATAAATATATCATTACCTCGGTGACTTTTAAACTATCGAAAAGGAATCATAAACTCAATACGACCTATGGCACCATTGAGGACGAACTGAAAAAGGAAGGAATAGTTACCCCAGGGATCAAGGACATCTCAAATGCAGTCGTGGCCATTCGCAAAAGCAAATTGCCCGACCCCAAAGTTTTGGGTAACAGTGGCAGTTTTTTTAAAAATCCTGTAGTTACTTCCAAAGAATTTGCTATATTCATGGTCGACTATCCCAATGCACCTTTTTATAAGGTTTCCAGAGATACTTACAAAATACCGGCAGGTTGGCTAATTGAGCAATGCGGGTTTAAAGGGAAACGTTATGGCGATGCTGGCGTACACAAAGACCAAGCGCTCGTCTTGGTTAATCACGGCAATGCCTCAGGTAAGGAGATACTTCATTTGGCCAATCGCATTATTGAAGCCGTACATCAAAAATTTGGCATTCAAATTTTACCCGAGGTGAACATCATAAAATAACCCCCATAACATACGTCACGGGGGTTATACCAAACCAAACTAACCAAAAACTAAATATGCAGTTACCAAGTGCACATTTAAATTAAAAAATTGAGATAACGCTATGTATAACAATCAATTTTATAAATTAGCGTTTAGGGGATATACGGTTTAAAATGGAAATTGGATGCCTCAACGCCCAATTTTTCGATAACCTTCACACGGTATGAGCATACTTCTTGAAAAGCACATCGTCGAATTGCTTCAAGAGCGAAATGAAAAGGCCATTTCCCTTTTGTACGAGCATTACGGTGATACATTATACGGGGTTGCCAATAAAGTACTCAGGAATGAGGAACTTGCACAGGATGTATTGCAGGAAAGTTTTGTCAAAATATGGAAGAAATCAGATTCATACGACCCCACCAAAGCAAAATTATTTACCTGGCTTTTTAGGATTACCAGAAATACGGCGATCGATAAGTTAAGAAGTGTTAATACAAAAGCCGATAAGGAAATCCAAATGGATGTTTCGAACGTATATAGCCTAGGGGTTGATAGCATCAGGCCAGAGTTAATGGACGTTAAAGAGAACCTTGACAAAATAGAATCGAAGTATCAAATTGTACTGGAAGCCTTATTTTTTCAAGGAATGACACAACAGGAAGCGAGCGAAGAGCTCGATATTCCTTTAGGGACCATAAAATCAAGACTAAAAATCGGCCTGCGTGAACTCAAGAAAATTTATGGGCCTACCATGCTCTTGACACTTATACTAAATCTGTTATTGTGAAATGACCTTAGAGCGTTGGGCACCATTAAGACGTGTGTTCAAAGGTTCCAAACGACGGGTTAAACCAAAATAATAAAAATATGAAGGATAAAATTAAAATATTCTTAGATTCAGATCTGCTAGAAAAGTACCTTCTAGGTACTACTTCTTTACAGGAATCACAGCAAGTCGAACGCTATATCGCCATGTATCCCAAGGTGCGGGAAACATTTGACGAATTGCAGGAGAATTTAGAGGAATTTGCCAAGATGCATGCAATTAAAACACCTGAAGGATTAAAAGAGCGGATCTTCGCAAGGATACAAACCGAGAACCGAAACAGATTTAAATTCTTTAGATACGCCATTGCTGCCAGTATTGCGGCATTTATGTTCGCTGGTGCTTCATATTTCTTTTGGGACCAAAATCAAAATCTTCAGCAAGAAAATACGATGGTCACCAATAAAATTAAGGATTTGGAACAAAACATGCGCGATCAGCTTGAAGATGTCCGCAATCAATTTATTGTGCTGAACAATCCACAGACCAAAAAATACACGGTAAATGGCAACAAAAATGCGAAAGAGCTGAAAGCGGTAGCTTATATTAACCCCTTAAAAAAACTATCTTACATCAATGTCAGTAATTTGCCACATCTTCCAGAAAACCAATGTTTTCAGATGTGGGCCGAAGTGAATGGGGAAATGGTAAATTTAGGGGTTATCAAAGAATCTTTTGGCCAGGATAAGTTACTGGCCTTGCCCTATGCCGAAGATGCGATAGGGTATATCACAATCGAACCTCAAGGGGGAAATGTGAGTCCCACGGTTGAAAACATTGTAGCCAACATCAAGTATTAGAATCGATTTGTAAAATAAGAAGTTCTAAAGCCCTGGCCTGAATAGGTTAGGGCTTTATTGTATATTTGTATAAATTTAGATTATGAAGTTGATTTTATTGACCATAGGAATTCTTGCCCTGGCTTTTGCAGGCATTGCGATAAAGATTTGGGCAAAGAAAGACGGTAAATTCGCCGGAACGTGTGCAAGCCAAAGTCCGTTTTTAAATGCAGATGGCCAAGCCTGTGGACTTTGTGGTAAATTACCCAGCGAGCAGGACTGTAAAAAAGATACCCTTCAAGAAATCTGACCCGTTGCGCACGCCTTGCACTAAAATTTCGGAAACGTTTCAAAATTGGATAAAACGGATACCATCCCTGACATTATAAAAAAAGCCAAATTGGGGAACCAAATTGCCTTCAGTACATTGCTTGATACATTCTGGAACGATGTGTACGGCTTTCAATTGAAACGCACAGAGAACGAAAATGATGCTGAAGATATCACCATCCAGACCTTTTCAAGGGCCTTTGATAAGATTGATACCTATGACGATTCGTATGAGTTTAAAACTTGGTTGATTGCCATATCGAAGAACATTCACGTTGATCTGATTCGCAAAAGAAAACGAAATGTCCTAGATACAGACCAAGGCAATGAAGACGTTAAATCAGTTTTAGACGATGCCCCTTCGGCCGAAGATCGTCTCATTATCGAACAAAACCTTGCAGAACTACTCCACCATATAAAAAAATTGAAACCGCATTATCAAGAGGTCATCAATCTGCGCTATTTTCATGAGTTGAGTTATGCGGCCATCGCCCAAAAATTGAAGGAACCCGTTAACAATATCAAGGTTAAACTTTTAAGGGCCAAAAAATTGTTGGCCGAATCGATCAAAAACAAGGGATGATGCTCTAATTTGGGGGATTCAAGCTGCCGAATGAAAGGTTAGGAATAAGAGCCATCAGGCCTTCGGTTCAAATATTTACTACTTTTTTAGCTCGTTCTGAACCAAGTTGATATAGGCTTGCATTGCCTCTTCCCGTGTAATATTTTTTGCTTGGATCAAAGCGTTTGCCTTAAAGGCATTTATGAGGGGAATTTTACTATCTGGATTACTGAAGTTCTTATTCGCAATTTTATAATATGCATAGAGTTTTAACAAGAAATCGGCTGGCAATGGTTTTGTATACTTATTGACAAATTCCACTGCCTCCTTGAAATCGGTATTTAAACTATCATGCGTCATGATCCCTATCTTTGATCAAAGTGGCAATACAGGTTTTGGCTCCAACTACTTTTTGGTTCAATTTCACGGCTATGGCCACATTTAGAGGCAATAACAGGTCAACCCTAGATCCAAATTTAATGAATCCCGCATCATCACCTTGTTGTACATTTTCCCCTTCCTCTGCGTAATTGACTATGCGTCTTGCGGCTGCCCCTGCAATTTGTCGGTAGAGAATGTCACCGAATTTGGGCGTATTGATGACCACTGTGGTCCGTTCATTTTCCAGGCTCGATTTTGGATGCCATGCCACCAAATATTTTCCTGGATGGTATTTTGAATAACGCACTTTTCCGCTTATCGGGTATCGGGTGACATGAACATTGATCGGGGACATAAAAATGGAGACTTGTGTTCTTGTATCATTAAAATACTCGGTTTCAAGGACTTCTTCAATAACCACCACTTTGCCATCTACCGGTGCCAGGATTTCATCAAAACTTTTAATGGGAATACGTTGCGGGTTTCTAAAAAATTGGAGGGTCAATATCAAAATGGCGATAGCCAAAAATTGAATCGTCATGCGTAGCCAGGGTATATCGAGATAAAACTGGGTAATAAGGATGCATGCGCCAACCAGAAAAAAAGTTGTCAATATAATGGTTTGACCCTCTTTATGAAACATAAGCGAAAATAATTAATGTTAAATAGGCAAAAGGTGCGGCGAACACCAGGCTGTCTAAGCGATCTAACATCCCGCCGTGCCCTGGTAAAATGGCCCCACTATCTTTTACACCTGCGACCCTTTTAAGCTTTGATTCCAATAAATCCCCTAAACTCCCGGTAATTATGATAACAACTGCTAAGATCATCCATTGCAACGGGCTAATCAAGGGTTCCCAATGTCCCATAACATAGGCGGCGACCATTGCAAAGATAAAACCACCTACCGTACCTTCCACAGTTTTTTTTGGAGAAATTGAAGGATATAATTTTGTGCGGCCCAAGCTACTCCCGACGAGATAGGCGAACGAATCGTTCACCCAGATGAGAATGAAAATACCCATAATAAGAAATTGTGCAAAGCCATTGTCCTTATAGGGAATCATTGTCAGAAAAATGAATCCTCCACCGATATAAAAGAGCCCTACTACAAATTTTTGAAATATGTTCAACTGGGTTATCTGCCTCCCAAAAAGAAAAATCATCAGGGCGAGGTCAACAGCGATGGTGGGTATCAATAGCATTCGAATGATCCATTGGTCTTGGATCAGGTAAATGAACAGCCACCAAAGCCCAAGATAAGCCGCAAAAATATAGTACCCCTTTAGACCCACGAGCCGTTTGTATTCATAAATGCATGCCAAGCCAAAGGTCATAAACAAAAAATCAAAGGCATCTGAATTCAAGAAAACGGCTGATAATAATAAAATAATATATACGGCCCCGGTCAATGAACGCCTTAAAATTTCCTTCATTCTATAAGTCTTCCAAGAGTAAAAGGTACAAATTTTTTGAGCTACTCCCGTAAGTAAGGAAATCGTGTGTGTTTTCAGTCGTCGGAAGGAAATGTTTTAGGGTGGTAATATTCGCGGGAATATTATGGCCATACTTTTTCTTAATGATTTTCAACCCTTCACCTATCGTTTCGACCAATTGGCTGGTCGTAGCAAATACGATGACATTGGCCGGTAATTCATGAAGCTTTTTTTCCATCAATTGATTGGAACAAACTAAAATGGAGCCATTCTGGGCAATCAGATGCTCGCAGGTAGTGAAAAATATTTCGCTATTTTTTGCTTTTTGTGTAAATTGAATACCCTCTTTGGCAAATTTCTCTGCCAAACGAGGATCCAATACAAGGAAAGTGTTATCCTGCCAAGCATTTTCAGATATAATATTTTGAAGGGCTAGCGAAACTTCGGTTATAGAATCACAATAAAGAAACTTCCCGCCGTTTTTTTTAAAATGAATAGTGAATTTCTCATCTACGGGGATATGAAGATCAGGCATATGGATTCCCCTGGTTTCCTTAGTTTCTTTGGAAACCTTTTTTTTACCACCACCAAAAAGCTTGTCAAATAGCCCCATTGACTTTGAATAATGTTTTGATAGGTGTCCTGCTGCTAATGGACAACGTTAAATATCGCTATTTATTTTCTTTTTTCTTTTTCGGTTCGGTCGCAACTTCCTCTACGGCAACGATTTCCTCAATGACATCTCTAGGGATTTCTTGCCCTTTTTCATCAAATTCCTTATCAAAAGGTCTTCTCCCAAAGATTTTTTCCAAATCTTCCTTAAAGATGACTTCCTTTTCAAGCAATCTTTCGGCCAATGTAATAAGTTTGTCCCTGTTATTGCTTAAAACTTCAATCGCCCTTTTGTATTGTTCCTCAATTAACTTTGAAATTTCAACATCGATCTTCCGGGCAGTTTCCTCACTATATGGTTTTGAAAAGCCATAATCGGTTTGCCCGGAGGAATCATAATAGGTAAGGTTTCCGATTTCATCGTTTAGACCATATACCGTAACCATTGCCCGGGCTTGCTTGGTGACTTTTTCAAGATCACTGAGGGCCCCTGTTGAAATTTTATTGAAGATTACTTTTTCGGCCGCTCTTCCGCCCAACGTGGCACACATTTCATCTTGCATTTGCTCTGGTCGCACAATCAACCGCTCTTCGGGCAAATACCATGCAGCGCCCAATGATTGTCCGCGTGGTACGATGGTAACTTTTACCAATGGCGCCGCGTGCTCCAGCATCCAGCTTACGGTGGCATGACCCGCTTCATGATAGGCAATCGTTCGTTTTTCACCTGGGGTGATTATTTTGTTCTTTTTCTCAAGCCCTCCGACGATGCGATCTACGGCATCCAAGAAATCTTGCTTGCCGACCGCTTTTTTCTCCTTACGGGCAGCAATCAGGGCGGCTTCATTACAGACATTCGCTATATCGGCACCTGAAAATCCGGGTGTCTGCCGGGCCAAGAAGTCGATATCTAACGTTTCGGCGGTCTTAATGGGTCTTAAATGGACTTCAAATATTTCCTTTCGCTCTCGAATATCCGGTAGGTCGACATAGATTTGCCGGTCAAAGCGACCTGCCCGCATAAGTGCCTTATCGAGTACGTCGGCGCGGTTGGTGGCCGCTAGGACAATTACATTCGTATTCGTGCCAAATCCATCCATCTCGGTCAGCAATTGGTTTAAGGTATTCTCGCGCTCATCATTGGAACCGGTAAAATTGTTCTTCCCCCTTGCCCTACCTATGGCATCTATTTCATCGATAAAAATAATCGACGGTGATTTATCCTTCGCCTGTTTGAATAGGTCGCGCACCCGGGAGGCACCTACCCCTACGAACATTTCCACAAAATCAGAACCTGACAGTGAGAAAAATGGCACTTTCGCTTCCCCGGCCACGGCCTTGGCTAGAAGTGTCTTCCCAGTTCCTGGAGGCCCTACCAGTAAGGCTCCCTTGGGAATTTTACCACCTAAAGAGGTGTATTTATCAGGATATTTAAGAAATTCTACGATTTCCTCCACTTCTTCCTTGGCGCCTTCCAAGCCTGCCACATCCTTGAAGGAGGTTCGTGTATCGGTCTTTTCATCAAAAAGTTTGGCCTTCGACTTCCCGATATTAAATATTTGACCTCCGCCGCCGCCGCCGCCGCCGCCCGACATCCTGCGCATGAGGTATATCCAGATGCCTATGATCAGTATGAACGGCAGAATACTCAGCAGCATTTCCATGAAGATGTTCGACTCTTTGTCGAATTCAACGATGGTATCGAGGTTATTGTCTTTTTTTATCTGGGTAATCTCGTTCTGAAAGATTTGAAGATCGCCATAATCCAACACATATTGCGGAATCATTCCGGTACTGGGAATCAGGGGCTTGGCCGCAACGTCTTTGTGCACATCTTTCTTCAAGGCCTCGTCGGAAAGAAAAACCTTGGCCTGATTGGTATTGGTAATTATCAATATTTTACTGATATCACCATTTCGCAGATATTCCTGTAGCTCAGAAGTGGTGGTCTTTTTTGTATTGGTCAGATTGCTGCTGCTAAATATTTGAAAACCAATTAGGAGCATAGCGATTAAGCCATAAATCCACCATGAACTGAACTTTGGTTTCTTTGGGGTCGTATTATTATCTTTTGCCATTATTTTTTATAAATTTATACTACTTTCAACTTCGGTTACTTTGGCATCGCCCCAAAGACCTTCAATGTCATAATATTCCCGAATGTGTTTTTGGAAGACATGAACGACCACATTTACGTAGTCCATCAGCACCCACTCGGCGTTATCTTGGCCTTCAACGTGCCAAGGTTTGTCCTTGATTGTTTTGCTAACTGTTTTCTGGATGGATCCGACTATTGCGTTTACATGTGTGTTGGAAGTACCATTACAAATAATAACGTAGTCGCAAACGGTGTTTTCAATTGCCCTTAGATCGAGTAAACTTGTGTGTTGACCTTTTACCTCTTCAATCCCTTGTATAATTAATGCAATTAACTCATCTGTGCTAGCTTTTCCCTTTTGCATTCAAAAATTTTAGTTTTTACAAAGTTATTATTTTTTTGTTCTTTTAACCCTAGTTTTTAATATTAGATTCCATATCCAGATATTGGACAATACATGCAGAGAATCAAACTTAGTGCCACGGACTCCACAAATGCCTACTTAAAAAATTTGATGGTATCGATGCCTCTTGAGGACTACACTGTGGTTGTAGCACAAGAGCAGTTCAAAGGACGGGGACAAATGAATGCCCATTGGCAATCTGAACGCGGTAAGAATCTAACATTCAGTGTTTTAAAAAAAATACAAAAAGTTTCGATCCAGGAACAATTTACAATAAACATTTGCACTTCCTTGGCCATTTTTGAAAGCTTAAAAAGTCTACACGTTCCTGATATTTCGATAAAGTGGCCTAACGACATTCTGTCAGGCACTACAAAAATATGTGGTATACTAATCGAGAATGTGCTTTCGGGAAATCGTATTCAAGCTTCGGTCATCGGAATCGGTCTTAATGTGAACCAATTGCATTTCAAGAACCTTAGAAATGTATCGTCGCTTCAACTTTTGTTAGGTAAAACGTTTGATCTAGATGAATTATTGGAAGACATAGTAAAGAAACTAAAAAACAAATTTTTATATCTGACTGGTGCCTCTATTGAGGATGTTTGGCAGGATTATGAAAAAGTGCTCTTCCGCAAAGACAAACCATCTACCTTTAAAAATGCGAATGGTGAACTTTTTATGGGGTTTATTCGAGGTGTGAGCTATGATGGAAAATTACAGGTTGAACTAGAGGATCATATTCTTGCAGGATTTGACCTAAAAGAAATAAAACTATTGTATTAAACGGCGCCTTTTGAACTACGTAATGAGTGCCCCTCCGAAAGGGAAATAGGGTAAAGAGAGACTCTGGTTTCGCAATGCTCAAAGCCAGTGACACATCAAATAAGTCAAGCCTTATATCTTTTCTAGATTAGCCGACAATGTGGCCAAAAAGTTCGTAATAGGATTCTTTATCATCATGGCCATCATACTATTGAATTCCCCAGTAAAACTCAAGGTAACATCACTTTCCTTCTCGTTCAGGGCAA
>JALHST010000089.1 GCA_022865355.1 Maribacter sp.
GGCCTCCTCCTTGAATTCATCTTTTCGAAGCAGTAATTCCTTTTGCAAGGCAGCGACTAAAGGCTCAGTTTTTCGGAGGTTTGTCGAAAAATGGAAGTCACAGTAGGTACACGCCTGCTTGCAAAAAGGGATGTGGATGTAGATACCGGCCATTTAGTTGGCAGTTGGCAGTAAGCAGTTGGCAGTTCTTTTCATTTTGAACCAAACTTTTCTGGGTTATTAATCATAAAATTAATGAGTTTTCCAACTTCCTTGCTAGCAAAGATGAGCTCATCAAAAATGGGCTTTTCGATATATTGGCATGCCAGGGCAAATTGTAGCCACCCCTGAGTTTCCGAATTTTCGGAATCACTATCCGTTAATTTGCTGATAAAGTGCTTAGGATAAGTTCGTTTCCTATAAGCCTCCGCAATATTAATTTATATACTTCTAGATGATCTTCGAACTTGATCCGTTAAGGAATAGGTCTCCTCCTTAGGAAAGTTTTTAGAAACTTCAAAAATTCGCATCGCCAATTCAAATGATTTTTTGTATGCCAACAGGTCCTTGAAATTCATGATCACCTTATTTTATTCTTTATTGCATCATGCTGACAGCTAACTGCATACGGTTTAGTGCCAGCTGCTCACTGCCTACTGCTACTGCCTACTGCCTAATGTTCACTGATTACTGTTCACTGCTTACTGATTACTGAACACTTCCTACTTTTTAATCCTGCCATCATTCTGTTTCACAAAAGCCTCCCAGCCCGAATAGCCTTTACCGATGTCTATGCGTCCTTCGTTGTAGAAATGGCAAACCGCCGCGGCCAAGCCATCGGTGCTATCCAAATTTTTGGGCAAGGTTTTCAATCCCAAAACACTTTGCAGCATTTTGGCCACCTGCTCCTTACTGGCATTTCCATTCCCTGTGATGGCCATCTTGATCTTTTTGGGCAAGTATTCGGTGATCGGGATCTGTCTCGAGAGTCCGGCTGCCATGGCCACGCCCTGGGCCCTTCCCAACTTGAGCATCGACTGAACATTCTTTCCATAAAATGGGGCTTCAATGGCAATCTCATCGGGGTGATACGTGTCGATCAATTCTAAGGTACGTTCAAAAATAAGTTTCAGTTTGGTGTAGGGATCCTCATATTTCTGGAGCAAAAGCTCGTTCATTTGCATAAACTCCATTTGTTTATTGACCACTTTAATAATGCCAAATCCCATCACGCTGGTCCCGGGATCAATACCTAAAATTATTTTTTCTGTGGGCAAAATGGTTTGTGCTTTGTGGTTTATTGGATTTTCTTTTTTCTTTGTTCTTTATTCATTTTTCACCCGCCGTAGCTTCCAACTTCGCCAAGGCATCATTGGTTACAAAAGCGAAGGAGGACTGCCTACTGCTTGCTGCTCACTGATTAATGGCCACTGTTCACTGCCTACTGCTTACTGCTTACTGCCTAGTGTTTACTGCTTACTCCCCAGTACAATCGGAATCCGAAATTTTGTCCGCACGGGGATGCCCCTTTTCAACGCGGGTGAAATTTTTGGGACTCCCTTAAGACTTTGTGTAATAATGCCATCGAATTCGGGCATTTCGAGATCGATCTTGGTATCTTTTTCGATATTCAACACCGAGATTTTACCCTCGCCATCTATCACAAAATCAACATATACCGTTGGATTTATGTCCGCGTCCAAAATATATTCGAACTCCTCAAGGGTCGCCGCCAAATGGGACGTCAATTCATTTTCAAAACAGACCTTTTGATCTTGTTTCGTGAGGGTTTCATCACAAGCTTCGAACAGGGGATAATTATCGACCTCGTTCCAATCGATGTTGCGCATCTCTTGATTGACCAGTTCCCGCGCCTTTTTATCCTTCGATTCAAAAAAATCACAGGAAACGAATGCACATACCAACCCTATGACCCAAAACTTTCGCATTTGCTGTATTGTTGGGTGGAAATTACGATAATTTGAGTTATCACAGAAACCAATATAAGTTGAAAACCTATGAATTGGCGCATGTAACAAAACCGACATATCTTCGTCAAACCAAAAAATTGTCAATGGACCTCCTCTTATTATTTATCGGATTTATTCTGATGCTGTTGGGCATCTTGGGAAGCTTCCTCCCCGTTCTGCCCGGTCCGCCATTGAGCTGGCTGGGCTTGTTATTGCTGTATCTAACCAAATCAGTACCCGACAATTGGCTACTTATCGGAATCACCGGAGCCATCGCCTTGATCGTTTTTGCCCTTGATTATATAATTCCCGCCGTCGGGACCAAAAAATTCGGAGGCACCAAATATGGAGTGATCGGTACGACTCTAGGACTTTTGGTCGCCTTATTTTTTCCGGTACTGGGTCCGTTTGGTATCATTATTTGGCCATTTCTAGGGGCCCTGGTCGGGGAACTGCTAAACAAGGCAGACGGGAAAACCGCCACCAAAGCGGCCTTCGGTTCTTTCCTAGGATTCTTGACGGGAACCTTTTTAAAATTTTTGGTGGCCACCGTATTTTTTGGGATGTTTATTTCCACCGCCTGGGAATATCACAGCACACTGTTTCCTTATTTTAATTAATCCATCCAAACTACCTTGTCGGCTATGGGCCTTCTTGACACCTCGGGAAGTTCACCATCATAATGCCCTAAATAGAAAAAGCCGAGGCATTTTTCCCCTGGGTTCAATTCAAAGAATTCATCCATATATTTGATAAGTCCGGGGGAACTCCAATAACAACCGATTCCCATTTCGGTACAACACAACCACATATTCTGAACCGCCATCGCAGTGGCAGCCACTTCTTCCCATTCCGGAAGGCTCTCCAGAGGATCCCGCTGCATGCAGATGACAATGATGGCCCCTGCCCGTTTTGGATTATCAATCAATTTTTCGACGGTGAACTGTTTGGGTTTTGGATCGTTCTCCATATACTTCAGCGAAAGAAACAGGCCTAATTTTTCCTTTGCTTCACCTTGCAGGACTTTAAATCGCCAAGGCTCGGTCTTTTTATGGGTGGGGGCCCAATTGGCCGCTTCAAGAAGCTTCTTAATATCGGCTTTAGCAACCGGTTTGTCATTGTATTGTGCCGGAAAAACGGCACGTCTTTTTTTGATCAGGTCTAAAATCATGCTACTTGGTTTAGCCGGCAAAGTTAAAAACAATCTGTTGGGGATTCTCAAAAGGAATGAATACTTTTAAGGCACAAAATAGATTCACTAAATGCATTCGATGCCAAAAACATTTTTCATTGGGGAGGATTGGCTTACGGCCGGTATTGCGATTGCCGTCGCCGATGGGAAGACCAAAATGAAATTATCCCCTTCGGCACGTAAAAAAATAAAAGCGAGTTGGAAAATTGTTCAGGACATCGTAGAAAAGGGAGATCCCGTTTATGGTATCAATACAGGCTTCGGACCTTTGTGCACCACCAAAATATCAAAGGAGGAGACCAGCATATTACAGAAGAATATCCTGCAAAGCCATAGTGTCGGGGTCGGAGAACCTATTGGCAAAATCCTGGCGAAGCTAATGATGATCTTAAAGGTACATGGTTTGGCCAAAGGCTATTCGGGTATTGCAGTAACGACTTTAAACCGCATTATCTGGCATATTGAAAACGATGCCATCCCTTTAGTGCCTTCACAAGGTTCGGTAGGGGCTTCCGGTGATCTCGCGCCACTTTCCCATTTGTTCCTACCGTTGATCGGTTTGGGTAATGTAGACTATCAAGGTACGATACTTAAAACTGAACAGCTCTTTAAAAAAACCGGCTTGAAACCGCTCGAACTAGGACCCAAAGAAGGGCTGGCCTTGATCAACGGCACGCAATTCATCGCCGCCCATGCGGTCAAAGTAATAGAAAAATTGCATGGTTTTCTTTCGCAGGCCGATATTATCGGGGCAATGATGATCGAGGGACTACAAGGTTCGGTGAAACCCTTTTATAATGAACTACATGCCTTACGCCCCTTCAAAGGCAATGTGCATGTCGCGAAACGGGTAAAACGGCTATTGAAGGGCTCAGAGATCTTGGAAGACCATATAGATTGCGATCGGGTGCAGGATCCCTACTCCCTAAGATGTATTCCGCAGGTACACGGGGCCTCTAGAAACGCCTGGCTGCATTTGAAGGAATTGCTCGAAATAGAACTCAATTCGGTGACCGACAATCCGGTCATCATAAATGATACCTTGACCATTAGTGGGGGAAATTTTCATGGGCAACCCTTGGCCATGGCCTTGGATTATGCCTGCTTGGCAGCTTCCGAAATCGGTAATATTTCAGACCGAAGGATTTATCTGGCATTGGAGGGCAATAGCCCCGGCGTACCCAAACTCTTGATGAAAGATACCGGTATCAATTCAGGCTACATGATCTTGCAATATACCACGGCAGCGCTCGCGAGCGAAAACAAGGGACTTTGCTTTCCGGCGAGTGCCGATAGCATTCCCACCTCCTTGGGGCAGGAAGACCATGTGAGTATGGGTTCGATTTCAGGCAGAAAAGCCTTGCAGGTTATCGAGAATGTGGAGAAGATCTTGGCAATAGAGCTCTTGACCGCGGCCCAGGCCTTCGAATTCAGAAAACCCTTAAAATCAGGAATCTTTTTAGACGAAATTCATAAGGCCATCCGTAAAAAGGTTGCCTTTGCCGCCAAGGACCGGGTTTTTGCCGATGATATCGCCATCGGAATTCAGCTTATCAAGAATAGGACACTTATCGATGTTATTGATAAAGTTAGGAAGAAAGAAGGTGTTTCCTTGGATACGAAATATTCGGAAATTTTTGAAACATATTGAAAGAAAGGAAATTGAAAAAGAACAATTCATGTGTCGTCATTGCGAGGAACGAAGCAATCTGTCCAAGGAAGCACTACTATTAAACAGATTACTTCATCTCGCCTATCCGATGCAGGCTCGTTCGTAATGACGACTTGACTTTTTAGAACTTCCACTTATAAATTAAGATGAACAAAAAAATCCTATTAGGCCCCTTCAAACAAATCCTCCCCATGACCGGGCTTTCGCTCAAAGGAGCATTAGTCGATAGTGCATTGCCCATATATGAGGATGCAGGTATCCTGATAACTGATGGAATAATCAGCGCTCTAGGAACGTTTAACGAACTTCTTCACCAAAACAAAGGGATCGAAATTTTTCATTTAGAGGGAGACCATGTCGCCCTTCCCGGTTTCGTAGATTCCCACACCCATATTTGCTTTGCAGGGTCTCGTGCCAAAGACTATGCTTTGCGCAATGCGGGCAAAACCTATTTGGAAATTGCCAAGGCAGGCGGCGGCATCTGGGATACCGTAACCCAAACGCGAAAAGCAAGTCAATCAGAATTGGTTAAACATACTGTAAAATTGGCGAACCGGCATCTTAAAAATGGTACGACGACCCTAGAGGTTAAAAGCGGCTACGGACTCACCCTGGACGAAGAACTGAAAATTCTTAGGGCGATTAAGGAAGCTGACGTGAACACTTCGGCCGACCTCATCCCCACCTGTTTGGCCGCACACATGCTTCCCCGTGATTTTGAGGGAAGTGCAACGGACTATTTGGAAGGAATAAGCACGCTACTTTTCCCAAGACTCAAAGAAGAAAAATTGACTCGGCGCATTGATGCCTTTATCGAGGAAAGTGCTTTTTCCAAAGCACAGATCGCCCCGTATTTTCAAAAAGCCAGGGAGATGGGTTTTGATATTACCGTGCATGCCGACCAATTTACCTCCGGGGGTAGCGAGGTTGCGGTGGCGTATGGCGCTGTCAGCGCGGATCATTTGGAAGTCAGCACCCAAAAAGAAATTGAAATGTTGGCCAAAAGCGACGTAATCGCAACGGCCCTTCCTGGGGCCTCTTTAGGGCTGGGATGTGGTTTTACACCTGCTCGTCACCTCTTGGATGCCGGGGCGGCCTTGGCCATTGCCAGCGACCATAATCCGGGTTCGGCCCCAATGGGCGACCTATTGACCCAGGCATCCATTTTAGGGGCATTTGAAAAACTGTCGAACGCAGAAGTTTTGGCGGGAATCACATTCAGGGCTGCCGCTGCGCTTCGACTGGCGGATCGGGGGCAGTTACAAGTTGGGTACTTGGCCGACCTGAGCATTTTCCATACGAACCATTACAATGAGATCTTGTACAACCAAGGCAATCTAAAGCCCTGTATGGTATGGAAAAAAGGGGAATTGGCCTTTAATAAGAATTAGGCCCTCGAACCTCGAAATGGGAATGGAAGTAGGAATTTGGGATTTGGAAGTTGGAAGTTGGAAGTTGGAAGTTGGAAGTAAAAGAACGCTAATTGACAAAATAGTATCCCAGAAATGGCTCCTCCCCTCAGCCCCGATAGCTATCGGGGGAGGAGGTGGCCCCGCCTTTGGCGGGGGACGGAGGGTTTTAAAAGGAAATCAGAACTCCCCTTTCTCCCGATTGCATCGGGATTCATTCCCCACTCCCGATAGCTATCGGGACTTAAGAGGGGAGCTGAGTAATAAGGGAATTTCAAACTTGTTCCTCCCTTTAGTCAAAAGGAGGTGGCCCCGCCTTAGGCGGGGCCGGAGGGTTTGTCTGCCGGCAGGCAGTTTTGAACCATAAATAAAATTTAGACAACATGACCAAATCGAACTTCAAATCGCAAATACTTCAAGGCATTCCAGCCCAATTACCCCAAAAAAAACTCTATTCGAACGATGCCAATCACGCACCAAAACGCAAGGATATCCTTAGTTTGGCCGAAAAAAAACTGGCCGTTCGAAATGCCCTCCGTTATTTCCCAAAGGAATGGCATACCGAACTATCGAAAGAGTTTGCCGAAGAACTCCTGCAATATGGCCGGATCTATATGCATCGATTTCGGCCCGACTATAAAATGTATGCCCGACCCATTGGTGAATACCCTGCAAAGACGATTCATGCGGCCGCCATTATGTTAATGATCCAGAACAATTTAGATCCCGCGGTCGCACAACATCCTGAGGAATTGATCACCTATGGCGGCAATGGAGCCGTTTTTCAAAACTGGGCACAGTATCTCCTCACGATGCAGTATCTGGCAACTATGACCGAGGAACAGACCTTACATGTCTACTCGGGGCATCCCATGGGGTTGTTCCCTTCCTCTAAGGAGGCACCGAGGGTCGTGGTCACCAATGGCATGATGATTCCCAACTATTCAAAACCCGATGATTGGGAAAAGTTCAATGCCTTGGGCGTAACGCAATACGGACAAATGACCGCAGGATCCTACATGTACATCGGGCCGCAAGGTATCGTACACGGCACGGCCATTACCGTCATGAACGCCTTTCGAAAAGTATTGCAAAAGGATGAAACGTCCGCCGGTAAAATTTTCTTAACGGCCGGTTTAGGGGGTATGAGCGGGGCCCAACCGAAGGCCGGAAATATTGCCGGCTGTATTACCATTTGTGCAGAAGTGAATCCTGCCGCAGCCAAAAAAAGACATGCCCAGGGTTGGGTAGACGAGCTTATCGCCGACTTGGGGATTTTGGTCGAAAGGGCTAAGTTGGCGATTGCAAAAAAGGAAGTAGTTTCCTTGGCCTTTATCGGGAATGTCGTCGATGTTTGGGAGCGATTCGCCAAGGATAATATTTTTGTACATCTGGGATCAGACCAAACCTCTTTGCATAATCCTTGGGCCGGTGGGTATTATCCCGTAGACCTATCGTTCGAAGAAGCCAATATACTAATGACCTCTGACCCTACGGCCTTCAAGGAAAAGGTACAAGAATCCTTGCGAAGGCAGGTAACTGCCATCAATCGGCATGCGAACAAGGGGACGTATTTCTTTGACTACGGGAATGCCTTTTTACTGGAGGCTTCCCGCGCCGGTGCCGATGTGATGGCAACAAATACTATCGATTTTAAGTATCCTTCCTATGTACAGGATATTTTGGGGCCCATGTGTTTTGATTACGGTTTTGGCCCTTTTCGTTGGGTGTGCACTTCCGGTAACCCAGAAGATCTTCATAAAACGGATGCCATAGCACTTGACACCATGAAAAAAATAAAAGTGAATGCCCCTACCGAAATCCAACAGCAAATGCAGGACAACATCAAATGGATACAGGAAGCCGAACAAAACCAATTAGTGGTAGGTTCCCAAGCGCGCATTTTATATGCCGATGCCGAGGGTCGTGCCAAGATTGCCGAAGCCTTCAATAAAGCCATTCGATCAGGGGAAATATCCGCACCCGTCGTTCTAGGCCGAGATCATCACGATGTCAGTGGCACCGATTCCCCTTTTCGGGAGACCAGCAACATCTACGACGGGAGTCAGTTTACGGCCGATATGGCCATTCAAAATGTCATCGGCGATAGTTTTCGAGGTGCTACCTGGGTCTCCATCCACAATGGGGGAGGCGTTGGTTGGGGCGAGGTCATCAACGGGGGTTTTGGCATGGTCCTGGATGGCTCGGACGATGCTTCCCGCAAATTGAAGAACATGTTGTTCTATGACGTAAACAACGGCATTGCGCGAAGAAGTTGGGCCCGCAATACGGAAGCACTTTTTGCCATCAAACGGGAAATGGCACGAACTCCCGGACTTCGTGTAACAATTCCGAATTTGGTTGATGACCGATCGTTGGACGACCTTTTCTAACTTTGCAAAATGTAATGAAAACCACTCTGCTTCGCTCGGATAGTTTTACGACCAGCTTCTGGTCGGGGGGCACCACTACCCAACTTTTTATATATCCAGAGCATGCCCAATTTAAAAATTTGAACTTTGATTTTAGGTTAAGCACGGCGAGGGTTACGGCCGCTGAATCAATCTTCACCTCCTTGCCTGGTGTGGATCGGAAGTTGCTTGTACTCGACGGTAAAATCACTTTAGCACATGATGGTGAACCTGCCAAATCGCTCCACAAATTTCAGGTGGATCAGTTCAATGGCGGTCAGAAAACCAAGGCCTTTGGGAAATGCACCGACTTTAATCTAATGACCCGGGGCGATGCGAGCTCGCATCTTTGGGCCTGTGAGGTCAACAAGGATTCCAAGAGTCAATATGAACTTCGCGTACCATTGGACTGGCTGTTTGTATATGTTTATTCCGGGGAAATTACCGCTGCGATACATGAAACAACTCAGCGGATGCATCAAGGGGATCTTTTCATACTGCGTGAAGTAAACGCTGCGACTTTGAACCTTGAGGGCATCAAATCGAGTGAGCTGATCCTTGTTGAAATAGTAGGCAACCCAACCTAAAGAACGCCGATCTTAAGTATCTTTGAACGTATGGACCTCTTCAAAATTATAGAACCCACCGCCGATGTCGTCCCGATAATCATCAGCATTCCACATGCCGGGACCAAATTTCCCCCAGCGCTAAAAAGCCATTACAAAAAAAGATTGCGAAAGCATTTAGACGACACCGATTGGTATCTTGATACATTGTATGGTTTTGCCCCTTCATTGGGAATCACCCTTGTCAAGGCGAACTTGAGCAGATGGGTCATTGACCTGAATCGAGATCCCGATAGCATTCCCTTGTATGAAGATGGACGACTTATTACCAACAATATCCCACTTACCGATTTTTATGGAAATAAAATTTACCGAAAGTCCAAATTCGAACCCGACCAAACCGAAATCGATAGAAGGCTCCATACCTACTATTGGCCCTATTACAAACAAATCGAAACGCTCTTGGAAGAGAGAAAAAAACAGTTTGGCAAAGTTTTACTATGGGATGCGCACTCGATACGCCATATCGTTACTACCATACAAAAAGATCCCTTTCCCGATCTGGTTTTGGGAAATAACGATGAAAAAACGGCCGATCCTAAAATAATCCAATCTGCCTTGGAGGGATTAGGGTCGGGACCGTTTGGACTAAGCCATAATACGCCATTTAAAGGTGGGCATATAACCCGTTATTTTGGGAAACCTAAAAATAACATTCATGCGCTGCAATTGGAAATGAACAAAATACTGTATATGGATGACAACGAACTTACATTCAATGATGCACGGGCCGAAACTGTAAAAAAAGTTTTGCGGAAAACCTTGCAAGGTTTAATCAAAACCATGATCAAGATCTCATGAAAGTATATCATTTTAAAGGGCTTTTACAGCATACCGGCTGGCTGAAAAATGCGTCGGTAACGATAAATTTAGAAGGCATCATCACCAACATTTCTTCTTTTGATCCTACCAATACATCCCTTGATATTATCAACGGTTTTGCCCTACCCGGCTTCCAAAATGCCCATTCGCATGCGTTTCAATATGCGATGGCAGGCCTAGCCGAAAAACATGGGGTACGAGGCGGCCAAGATGATTTCTGGGGCTGGCGTGAAGCGATGTATCAGTTGGCATTGGGAGTGGATCCCGACCAAATGGAGGCAATCGCTACCATGCTGTACGCCGAGTTGGTCCGCCATGGCTATACGAACGTGGCCGAATTTCACTATCTACATCACGACAAAAATGGTAGACCCTATGCCAATCGTGCAGAAATGGGAAGCCGGTTGATCGCAGCCGCAAAAACTGCTGGTATCGGCATCACGCTCATTCCAATTTTTTACCAAAAAGGAGGATTCGGGCAGGAACCCAATGAACGTCAACGACGTTTCATTTCACGCACCGTTGATGATTATTTGCGTTTATTGGAGGCAAGCCAGAATGCATGCAAACACTACCGGGATGCCAAGATAGGCATGGGAGTCCATTCGCTAAGAGGGGTCGAACCCTCAGATATTATAGAAATCACGAAGTCAGGGCCACAGGATATTCCCTTTCATATGCACGTTTCAGAGCAGCTAAAAGAAATTGCCGACTCTCTGCAATATCTTGGGAAACGCCCCGTGGAATGGCTATTGCAAAACATTGACTTGTCTGATAGATACCATTTGATCCATGCCACCCATTTAACGGATCAAGAGACAATTGGCCTCGCTAAAAGCAAGGCCCATGTCGTACTTTGCCCCAGCACTGAGGGCAATTTGGGGGATGGCCTTTTTCCATTACGAAGATACCAAAAGGAAGGTGGAAACTGGAGTATTGGCACTGACAGCCATATTGGATTGAATCCGTTGGAAGAACTTCGGATATTGGACTA
>JALHST010000090.1 GCA_022865355.1 Maribacter sp.
GAGCAAATATCCGTTCAGGGCCTGGGATTAACCATGAAATCATATGGCAAGTATATAAATATTACCCAATAAGAACTATTAAAAAGGTCGGCTCATGGTATTGGTTTGTTGATTTTGAGGGGGATAAAGGTTGGATATATAAATCTTTGGTTTGGCAAAACAAGACCACTTTGCTGTGGTATCCTCATATCCCTATCTAAGTAAGGCCTATGTTATGAGAAAAATTTGAGCATTTAAATAGTATACGGTCGAATTTAATGATACAAGACCTTACGAATTTATCAATTTGAATAATAATCTATAATTATTCTTACCGCTCGGACGATACTTTTAGATATTCTTTTCAAGAGCAAAAACAAACACCTTTTTAAATACCCTAATTTTTATTACAAAATACATAATTCCCCTTATTTTAAAATACTTGAAACTGATAAATAGTACGTGGATAGATTAAATTATACTTTTTCAAGAATAGTTCTGTCGTAAGGGGGAGATTGTAATGAACATAAAAAGGGCCTTTCCATATCTGGTGGCAGGTTATTCAGTTGTTGTCGGTTTATTTTTTATCATTTCATCATTGATTGATATGCCATTTCTTAATGCCGAACCTCCTGGAAGTTATATTTTATCGGTTGTTTCTATAATATTTATCGTTGTAGGAATTTGCTATATTTACCTATTATATAAGGGTAAGCTTACAAAGACAGGGGAATCTATTGCCGAAGTACGCCAAGAAGCCATCGAAAAGATGAAGGATCCTGCGCTGCTATCAAAAATAGCTTTAGAAGATTCGAACCCAGAAAATCGAAAAGCCGCCCAGGAGCGCTTGGAGGATTTAAAAATTATTTAATGTTGCTAAAATAGCCTATCGAAGTCCATCTTTTTTAGGTGAAGCCAATAGAATATTTTGTGAAAAGAGAAAAAAGTTGTGCTACGCAGAGTAAACATAGCTGCTATGATAATGGATCCAAAATCCAATATCCCTATAATTTATTTAAAGTCGATTGACGATGATCAAGGAGTCTTTATATGGATAGGAATTCTCGAAGCCGCCTCAATTGCTAGTGCCTTGCAAAATGTTACCTTCGACCGGCCAATGACTCACGATCTTTTTAAAAATCTCGTCGAAAGCCTGAAAATGACTGTGTCAAATATAGAGATATACGACTTAAAAGAAAATACTTATTACGCCAAAATAAACTTTTTATCCGAAGAAAGTAGTTTCAGTATAGATGCCCGCCCAAGCGATGCTATTGCCATCGCACTTCGATCTGGTGCTTTAATATATGTGGATGATAAGGTTTTTGAAAAATTCAAACATATGAATGGAGATACCGAAATATTCGATACCAGCGAAGAAGGAAAAAAGTGGGCAGAATATCTAAAAAACCTAAAGCCGGAAGATTTTAGTAAATACAAAGTTTAGAACCAAAGTTTCATTCGAATGCCGTTTAATATAAATAAAAATGTCCGTTTTTGAAATTGTTGTTACTCAATCATTTTATGTGTTGATATCAAAATACATAATTTTCCGTATTTACTCGATTGATATAATGGGTATAACATTTTAATTATAACGCTTTTCGTAGACTAAAAATGTTTTTTCAAACTGAATAATAAAAATTTGAAATTGCACAAAAGGGATGTAATCTGGAGAACCATCCGGAAGATTCGGCACTTAAAGGTTTCTGGAACGAGCCTTTGTTTTCAACTATGCGTTGAGGATTTCATATTCGCTATAATCAGAAAAAGAAACATAAATAAATTTTAATGAAAACAAAACTATTCATACCGAAAAACCTTCATGAACCTTTTGGCAGATTAATAAACCTAATTCCGGTCCTTTATCGAAATGACAAGTATGTTCATCAGACTGTTTTGGAATATCTGGAACTTAAAGGAGAAAAGTTTGTCCGTGATGGCATAAAGGACACTCGGAAAAATTTTTACAGCAAGCTCCGAGAAAAAACTTTAAAAAAACAAATTAAATCTTAAACGAGTTTTTATTTATTTTCTCCATATCTATAGAAAAAAATAAAGACATACAATGGTTTAATATGATGCAAAATAATGTTGGCGACAATTCATGGAGTAGAAAATTTTTGCAACGTCTCCAACCGGACAAATTTTATTGTGTCGAGTTTATGGTAAATGGGCTCCCTTATCTTTTTAAAATCTGGAACACACCATCAAGGCAGATGTTTATAATGGTGAAGGAGTCTTCAGATACTTTGAAACGATTAAAAGAGGGGAAAAGCTTCAATATGAAATACTACAGTTCTGTTTCAGGATATCCCATAGAGCTAAAAACCAAAATCGATTATCTCACAAAAGAAAAAAACGGCCGCTTTAAAAATCATTATTTGGTGGGATTAAAAATGTTGTCGGATCAGGAGATTTTGGCGAACTCTTTGAAAACTTTTTAACAAGAAATAAATATAGAAATCAGCGGTAGATTTGTCAATGTTGAGTATTACTGCTTGAAGAATCCCTCAACACACAAAGTAAACTTTCCAAGAGAATTATATGAATTCTGGTCTACTTATGTGGCAGGAGATGGACGGCAAGTTTGTATTCCGTTTTCAGACGGATGATAAAAACGTCCATCGGCATATGTCTCAGATGAAAAGTTTTAAGATAGTTGGGCAAGGTGTGAACGTTGACTTATGGATTTATCGTGTTGAGTTTTCATCGGTTGAGAATGCAAAGAAAACTTTCGAGTTTTTTGTATCTAAGAAATAGGAATCTACATAATTGGTCATTATCTAATTTTTTTATAAAAAATAATTATGTTCAATATTTTATTAATTGACGATGAAGAAGCTATCGTACTCATGATCAAAGAGGCGTTGGAATGTTCCGGATACAATGTTGAAATTGCCGCTGACGGTATAGAAGGAATAATAAAGTTTGGCAAAGGCTATTTCGACTTGGTCATAACGGATATTCGAATGCCAGGTATTGATGGTTATGGTGTGCTTCAACATGTCCAAAATTTCGACAAAAAAAATACTCCGATTATCGGCATTTCTGGAACCCCCTGGCTTCTTGAAGATAAAGATTTCGATGCTGTGCTTGAAAAACCATTCTCAATAAAAACGTTGGTTGATATTATTATAAATCTGGCGGAATAACAAAGATGTGGAAAAGTTTGGAGTCTAACTGCTTTTAATGCTTTAGATGTAATAACACTATGGAGAACTTAAGTAATCTAAAAAAAGAGATTTTTCATTTTTCAGCAGAATATTGTCCAACCGAAGTTTCCGAACAGGCCGAAAATATTTATGAGCGGCTTTTTAGATACAACGCCAATAGTGCAGATGTTTTGCACCTCCTTGGTGGGATGGCATATCAGGCAGCAAGGTTTGATATTGCCATTAAACTTATTAAAAAAGCCATTGAAAACGATCCAACAAAAGAAGAATTCTACCATGACCTTGGTGTTGCATACTATGAGA
>JALHST010000091.1 GCA_022865355.1 Maribacter sp.
GACAATACCACCATCCAGACCTTGTAAAGTTTCTAAAGGAAGAAAAAATCAATTAAAAACCCAGTTCACTGAGTAATCAATTTTTAATGAGCAGGTCTAGTATCCTGACACCTATTGAGTAATATAATAGCCAGCACCAAACCGCTTTGGATTGAATAAAAACCTACCTTCTTGCGTCATTTTTTCAGTACGACCAAATGCATTCATTTGCTATTACAAGAATAACTAACGATACGAATGTAGATTGATTTTAAAGCGAAGTAGTGTGTGAAATAAATTAGTTCGTAGACGGCGGCCATGGTGCTATTGCCGAAAAAAATAGTTCGTTACCTTTGCATATGGCACAAAATCTATTTGGTGAATTTGATGAAGTATCATCAAAATCCTGGAAACAAAAAATACAGTATGAGTTGAAGGGTGCTGACTACAATGACCGTTTGGTCTGGGATTCACCTGAGGGCATCAAAGTGAAGCCCTTTTATAATTCAGAGGATTACAAAGACGATCCAATTGTACTTTTTGAAAATACCCCCGATTGGAAAATAGGCCAGGAAATTGTTGCCAACGAGTCACTGATGGCAAATAAAAAAGCCCTGGATGCCGTACACCGGGGAGTGGAAAGCCTGATTCTCACTATTCCTTCGGAAGCTGTTTCGGTTAAAAAACTCTTATCGGGTATTAAAGAGGTGCCCGGCTCGATTCATTTTAACCTCCAATTTCTCTCGGCTGGTTATGCTGAGCAAATACAGGATTTCACAAAGGAAATACCGGCACAAACCCATTTGAATATAGATATTCTGGGCCATCTGGCACGAACCGGAAATTGGTTTTATACCCTCGAGAAAGACCACCAACTTTTAGAACAGATTGCAGCCTATTCCAAAAAAAGGGATGGGGATACGGTATTGGCCGTCGATGTTTCGCTATATCAAAATGCGGGTGCTACGATCATCCAACAACTGGCTTATGCCCTTGCGAATGCCAATGAATATCTTAACCAGTACCCATTACACGTTTCCCAAGGAATCGTATTTCAGCTTGCGGTCGGTTCTAATTATTTCTTTGAGATCGCCAAAATCAGGGCGTTGCGCCTGTTATGGAAATCCCTGGCCTTGGAATATGGAATTACTGCCAACTGTCATATACTAGCTGTGCCCACCAAGAGAAATAAAACGCTGTATGACTATAACACCAATATGTTGCGAACGACCACCGAATGCATGTCAGGAATTTTGGCGGGCGCCGATACCGTTTGTAATGTACCCTACGATGCCATTTACCACAAAGACAATGAATTCGGGGAACGCATAGCCCGTAATCAACTACTGCTATTAAAATACGAAAGTCACTTTGACCAAGTGAACAACGCCCCCGAAGGGAGTTATTATATAGAAGCGATTACACGCCAACTGGCCGAAAAATCAATGGAATTATTTAAATCGATTGAATTAGGCGGCGGGTTTTTGCAACAGTTGAAGAACAATACCATCCAAAAAAAAATAAAGGAAAGTGCCCAGAAAGAACAGGAAAGGTTCGATAAAAAGGAGGAGATTTTAGTGGGCACCAATGCCTATCAGGATAAAAACGATAAGATGAAGGACGATCTGGAACATAATCCTTTTCTAAAATCGAATAAACGCAAAACAGTGATCGAGCCCATCCTGGAAAAGCGGCTGGCTGAAAATATGGAACAAAATCGCTTGGCACATGAGTAGAAAAGATGTTCAACACCTAAAACTTTTTAGTGAGGCACAAGGTCCTGAAACAATGGTGGAAGCGCCAATCGGTTCATATAAGGTGGCTCCGGCCAACGCTTTCTCTACTCCTGAGGGCATCCCATTAAAAAATACATACGCCGCCAGTGATATGGCAGACGTAGCGCACCTCGGTTTCGCGGCGGGATTTCCGCCCTTTCTACGAGGCCCCTATGCAACTATGTATGTAACACGCCCATGGACTATTCGCCAATATGCCGGGTTCTCCACAGCCGAAGAAAGCAATGCATTCTACAGAAGAAATTTGGCAGGCGGACAAAAAGGTCTCTCGGTGGCTTTTGACCTGGCGACCCATAGGGGCTATGACAGTGACCACGAACGTGTGATGGGCGATGTAGGCAAAGCGGGAGTAGCCATCGATACGGTCGAAGACATGAAAATTTTGTTCGATGGTATTCCTTTGGATAAAATGTCGGTCTCTATGACGATGAATGGGGCGGTGCTGCCCATAATGGCTTTCTATATTGTTGCGGCCCAAGAACAGGGCATTTCACTTGATCAACTTTCGGGAACGATACAGAATGATATCCTAAAAGAATTCATGGTCCGCAATACCTATATCTATCCCCCTAAGCCCTCGATGCAGATCGTTTCAGACATTTTCGAATATACTAGCAGGTTCATGCCCAAATTTAATAGCATCAGCATTTCGGGCTATCATATGCACGAAGCAGGGGCCACCGCCGATATTGAATTGGCATATACCTTGGCAGACGGACTCGAATACATCCGTACCGGTATAAAGGCGGGGATGGATATTGACAGTTTCGCGCCACGGCTATCGTTCTTTTGGGGCATCGGCATGAACCACTTTATGGAAATCGCCAAGTTGCGGGCGGCAAGGATGTTATGGGCAAAATTGGTAAAACAATTCCATCCGAAAAATGAAAAATCACTCCTGCTCCGGGCACATTGCCAGACCAGTGGTTGGAGCCTGACCGAACAAGATCCCTTCAATAATGTGGCCAGGACCTTGATCGAAGCGGCATCCGCTGTTTTTGGGGGCACCCAAAGCCTTCATACAAATGCCTTGGACGAGGCCATAGCCCTTCCGACCGATTTCTCGGCCCGTATCGCCAGGGATACCCAATTATTTTTACAAAAGGAAACCAAGATTACGAAAACCGTTGATCCCTGGGCGGGGAGCTATTATGTGGAAAGCCTTACCCATGAACTCGCCCAAAAGGCTTGGACGCTGATCGAGGAAATCGAGGCATTGGGCGGAATGACCAAGGCCATCGAAGCGGGAATACCCAAAATGCGCATTGAGGAGGCCGCGGCCAAAAAACAAGCCCGGATCGATAGTGGGCAAGATATCATTCTAGGGGTGAACAAGTATCCCTTGGAGGAAGAAGACGCTTTACATATTCTGGAAGTCGATAATGACGCCGTTCGAAGGCAACAAATTGAGCGACTTATAGCCGTAAGACATACGCGCAATGATAAAGCCGTTCAAATCGCCTTGAAAAATCTTGAATCGGCAGCAAGAAAAAAAATGTCGTCAACTGAAAATGAGTCCGACCCTACCAAAAATTTACTAGCTTTAGCAGTAGAAGCGGCAAGGGCACGGGCAAGCTTGGGTGAAATTAGCAATACCTTGGAAGCGGCTTTTGGGCGGCATACCGCCAATATACAATCAGTTTCAGGAGTGTACGCAAAAGAGATCAAGGACGACGAAAGTTTTAAAAAGGCCCGTGAACTGGCCGATCGTTTCGCGGAGCAAGAGGGTCGTCGGCCGCGCATTATGATCGCGAAGATGGGGCAGGATGGCCATGACCGAGGTGCCAGGGTGGTAGCCACCGGCTATGCCGATCTGGGTTTTGACGTAGATATCGGCCCACTTTTTCAAACGCCTTCTGAAGTTGCCAAGCAAGCCATGGAAAACGATGTGCATATACTGGGCATATCCTCCTTGGCGGGAGGACACAAGACGTTAGTACCAAAAGTATTGGAGGAGCTTAAGAAATATGACAGGGAAGATATTATGGTCATTGTTGGCGGTGTTATCCCAAAACAAGATTATCAATTTCTTTTTGATGCAGGGGCCGTGGCCATATTTGGTCCTGGAACCAAAATAGCCGATACCGCGATTCAAATTTTGGAAATCTTGATGTCCTCCTAGTTCATATTTCCTAATTATTGGAGCCAGAAAATAATACGCCTTTTTGATTGCGAATGAAGATTTGGAATCTATATTTTTTAGTAACTTCGCCGCACATTTGAAAAAGCGGTTTTTTTCAAGGGTCGCGTATCCGCCAGAGGCCAATACTGACCTGCCTACGGTAGGCAGGGCTCATTCCGAAGTAATTTCGGAACAGGGTTTGGACGGTCATAGGTTCGGAATTGAGAATGAGGAGAGAGTACTTTGAAATAGTTAAAGGAATATGGTCGCGTAGCTTCCTCCTCCGTTTCACTACGGCGGACAGGCAGCTTCGCCCCGCAACACAAGGTCGCGTAGCTCAGCTGGATAGAGCATCTGCCTTCTAAGCAGACGGTCACAGGTTCGAATCCTGTCGCGATCAC
>JALHST010000092.1 GCA_022865355.1 Maribacter sp.
AGGTTTTTTTGGTAAATTCCCGGTAATGTCGTTCTGCAGGCAACCATGACCTATGGGGTGCTTTATGTAGGTACATAAGCAGAAAAGGTTTGTTTTTCGTTCTCCGATTTTGAAGCCAATCCAAGGCAAGATCCGTAATAATATCGGTGACATAGCCTGTGATGGTCGTATCGCCTTCTTGGGTAAGAAATTGCGGATTGTAGTAATCGCCTTGACCTGGAAGAATTTTAAATTCATCGAATCCCTTGGGATTGTTCCCAAAATGAAGTTTTCCAAACATAGCGGTCTGATATCCAGATTCTTTTAATAGTTGTGGAAAGGTAATATTGGTCGTGTCAAAAGGGAACAGATTGTCAATTTTGCCATTGATGTGTGAATGTTTCCCGGTCAAGATTACCGCCCGGGAGGGTGCGCAAATCGAATTGGTGACACTGGCATTAGTGAACAACATGCCTTCTTTGGCAATTCGGTCAATGTTTGGGGTCTGTATTAATTTGGCACTGTAAGCACTTATCGCCTGATAGGCATGATCATCGGCCATTATAAAAACAATATTCGGACGGGTGTCAACCTCGGTTCTAGTTTTTATCGAATCACAGGATGATAAACAAACAAGGATCGTTAGGAGTTGAAGAATTGAGCTAAATTTCATCTTTTGGCTAATTACTGAATTCAAAGTACTCAAAATTAATGAGGTTGTCAGATTGGCGCCAAATACCAAAGTAAAATTCAAATGGGCGCGGTTTTCAGGTTTGGGCAAGAGTTACTGAAGACTGTTGACAGTCTTTCGCAAAGCCACTAAATTGGTCAATAATCTTTCCAGGAGCTCCAAGGGCAACATATTGGCACCGTCGCTTTTTGCATTGGCAGGATCGTAATGGGTCTCCATAAAAATGCCATCCGCCCCAGTTGCGATACCGGCGCGGGCAATCGTCTCGATGAGCTGTGGCCGACCCCCGGTTACCCCCGATGCTTGGTTTGGTTGCTGTAAGGAATGGGTTACATCCAAAACTACGGGCGCGTATTGTTTCATGGTCGGGATACCGCGAAAATCGACGATCATATCCTGGTAGCCGAACATGGTGCCCCGGTCGGTAATGATTACCTGCGTATTGCCCGAGTCGGTCACTTTCGCTACGGCATGTTTCATGCTTTCCGGACTCATAAACTGTCCCTTTTTCAAATTTACCACTTTGCCGGTCTTGGCCGCCGCGACCACCAAATCGGTTTGGCGCACCAAAAAAGCCGGAATTTGCAACACATCGACATACTCGGCCGCCTTGTAGGCGTCAGAGACCTCATGAATATCGGTAATGGTCGGGACCTTGAAGGTTTCCGAAACCTTGCGTAGAATTTTTAAGGCTTTTTCATCCCCGATTCCTGAAAAGGAATCCACACGGCTGCGGTTCGCCTTTTTAAAACTACCCTTAAAAACATAAGGAATTTTCAAATCGTCGGTAATTCGTACGATTTTTTCGGCAATGCGCAGCGCCATTTCCTCGCCTTCAATGGCACAAGGGCCTGAAAGAAGAAAAAAGTGGTTACTATCGGTATGTTTGATCTGGGGAATGAGGTCTAATTGCATCCAATTATTTTTGAACAAAGATACTAGTTTTTAAAACGTATCGTAACACCCCGTAAGCCCTCAAAATCAACAACATAAAAATAACATAACTTTAGGTGGCAAAGCAAAAAATAGCAGTATCTTTGCACGCTTAAAATAGCGGCTTGCTCGCTATTAAAATAATAGTATGTCAACAACGAAGAATATTGCGATCATTGCCCACGTAGACCACGGGAAAACCACCTTGGTAGATAAAATTATGCACCATTGCCAATTGTTTAGGGACAATCAGCAAACCGGGGACCTTATTTTGGATAATAACGATCTTGAGCGGGAACGCGGGATTACGATTACCTCGAAGAATGTTTCAGTAGTCTATAAAGGTGCCAAGATCAATATTATCGATACCCCTGGTCACGCCGATTTCGGCGGAGAAGTTGAGCGGGTGTTGAATATGGCCGATGGGGTCTTGTTGTTGGTAGATGCTTTTGAAGGGCCTATGCCACAAACGCGGTTCGTGCTGCAAAAGGCCATTAATCTTGGATTAAAGCCCTGCGTAGTAATCAATAAGGTCGATAAGGAAAACTGCACGCCCGAAGAAGTACATGAAAAGGTATTTGATTTGATGTATGAATTGGGTGCCGAAGAGTGGCAACTAGATTTCCCGACCGTATATGGTTCGGCGAAGCACAATTGGATGAGCGATGATTGGCGGAAACCCACCGACGATATCGAACCATTATTGGATATGGTATTGGAACACATACCCACTTTCAAAGCAAAGGAAGGCAATACACAAATGTTGATCACCTCATTGGATTTCTCATCTTTTACCGGGCGAATTGCCATCGGAAGATTGCAAAGGGGAACGCTGAAGGAAGGGCAACAAATAGCGTTGGTAAAACGCGATGGTAGTATCGTGAAATCGAAGATAAAGGAACTTTTCACCTTTGAGGGACTCGGAAGATTGAAGGTGAAGGAAGTCGTGACGGGGGATATCTGTGCCATAGTCGGACTCGAGGGCTTTGAAATCGGGGATACGATCGCCGATCTCGAAAATCCTGAGGGGCTCAAGACCATAGCCATTGATGAACCTACCATGAGTATGTTGTTCACGATCAATGACAGTCCGTTTTTTGGAAAAGACGGGAAGTTTGTAACCTCAAGGCATATTAAGGAACGTTTGGAGCGGGAACTTGAGAAAAACCTGGCATTACGTG
>JALHST010000093.1 GCA_022865355.1 Maribacter sp.
ATTTCACTAAATGTAGTCTTATATGTGTTGGTTTCATCATTAAAATTTTTACGAACATCGGTGGAATGACAATCGGCACAGGCCGTATTCCATCGCATCGCTCCCCCACTCCAATGTATCCATTCGTCATTCTTTATTTTTAAATTTTGCTGAAGATCAAACCATTCCTTTTTATTCGTATCCCAAGCAGTCTGGAGACATTGAAAAGCCCCATTTGGAAATTCAACAATATACTGTTGTAATGGTGTTACACCGAACGTATAAATGATCTTATAATCTTGAAACGCCCCATCAGGTCCTTCTAAATTTACATAATAGGCACCCTCTTTTTTGAAAAAGGTACTTTTAACATTATGATTTATAAACGTTGTATTATTAAAATTGGCAAGTATTGTCGTAGAATCAGCAATTTTCATCGCTTGGTCGTGATGTGAGTTTTGCCAAGAGGCAAACTGCTGCTCATGGCAAGCAATACATGAATTGGAGCCTACAAAATTTGATTCAACAGAAGTTACGGATGCATAAGTGGGATTCTTATATTTATCTGAATTACAAGAAATACACAAGAAAAATAGGAAGGTAAAAAAAATCAGATTTTTAACAAAGACAAAAAAATGCATTTTAAACTTCATAAAATAAATTTCGTTCAAAAATATGAAAAAGTAGGAGAATTAATTATTCTAAAAAAGTAGAAAGAAAATTAAGCTCCTAAATTGATTTTGTTATTACGGTCTATTTTTATTTTTCATTATGTACATTTTGTTTATTTTGTTTATTTTAAGTCCTTTTTCGTTAAATAAAATTGCATTTTATATATTTGGAACCTAAATAAATTATAAAACATAATAATTTGAAGTATATGAAGAAATCATCCTTAACAATACTATTAATTTGCATATGTAGTATAATACATGCGCAAGAAAAAAAACCTAATATCCTAGTTATTTGGGGAGATGATATAGGAACCTGGAACATTAGTCACAACAATCGTGGTATGATGGGTTATATGACCCCTAATATTGATCGCATTGCCGATGCAGGTGTCGGTTTCACTGATTATTATGCACAACAGTCATGTACTGCAGGAAGAGCAGCCTTTATTAGTGGTTCCGTTCCGGTGCGTTCTGGTATGACCAAAGTGGGTATGCCAGGAGCAAAAGAAGGTTGGCAAAAAACAGATGTTACCATGGCAACTGTACTTAAGGGGCAGGGTTATGCGACCGGACAATTTGGTAAAAATCACCAAGGTGATCGTGATGAACACCTACCAACCATGCATGGTTTTGATGAATTCTTTGGAAATTTGTACCATTTAAATGCAGAGGAAGAACCTGAAAATTTCGATTATCCTACAGATATGGTGCTAAAAGATGGTAAAACTTTTGGAGAAAAGTTTGGTCCTCGTGGTGTTTTACACACTTGGGCTGATGGTAAAGGTGGACAACGTATTGAAGATACAGGGCCATTAACAAAAAAACGAATGGAAACCATTGATGACGAAAGTATTGCCGCTACTAAAGCGTTCATTAAAAAGCAAGTGGCCGATGGAAAACCATTCTTTACCTGGTGGAACGGAACACGTATGCACTTTAGAACGCATGTTAAAGAAGACAGACGTCATAAGGGAAATGACGAATATACCGACGGCATGATCGAACACGATATGCATGTAGGACAGTTGCTCGATTTATTGGATGAGTTGGGCATCGCAGATAATACGGTTGTGATGTATTCTACAGACAATGGCCCTCATTACAATACTTGGCCGGATGCTGGTACGACGCCATTCCATGGTGAAAAAAATTCTAACTGGGAAGGGGCTTACCGAGTGCCTGCTTTTATAAAATGGCCAGGGCATTTCCCGGAAAATGTGACTTTAAATGGTATTGTTTCTCACGAAGATTGGTTGCCAACGTTTGCCGCCATTGCTGGTGATACTTCTGTCAAAGAAAGATTACTTAAAGGAACAACAATCAATGGTAGAACATATAAAAATCATATTGATGGTTATAATCAATTGGATTATCTGACTGGGAAAGTAAAAGAGTCTCCCAGAGAAGGGTTTATCTACGTTAATGATGGAGGATCTATTGCAGCCTTACGCTATGGCGATTGGAAAGCTACTTTTTTAGAAAATAGGGCCAGGCAATTGCAAATATGGTTAGAGCCTTTTGTTGAATTGAGAGCACCATTGTTAGCCAATCTACGTCGTGATCCTTTCGAGAAAGCCTACGAAGGTTCCAATACCTATTATGATTGGTATATAGATAGAGCTTATATTTTAATCGCCATACAGGGTTATGCTTTTAACTTTCTTTCAACCTTTAAAGAGTATCCGCCGAGCCAAACGGCAGGAGACTGGAGTTTGAGTAAAGTTGAAAAACAAGTTGAAGCCATGGTTACAAAAAGTAATTAACGAATTTTTTTTTAGATGAATATTTCGATATTTATTGACAATGGGGCCATTACCCCCCTATTAACCTTGCTTTATTTTATGAATTACAATAATTTATAGTATCTTTCCGCCTTAATTTTTGACAATTATTAACAAGATGACATTACTATGAAAAGAATCATTTTTACTATTTTATTTTTGGCTCTGTTTGGCATAAGCCAAGCTCAGCAAAAAAAGCCGAATATCCTCGTAATTTGGGGCGATGATATTGGTTATTCCAATATCAGTATCAACAGTCAGGGAATGATGGGGTATCAAACACCCAATATCGACCGCATCGGCAAAGAAGGTGCCGTATTTACCGATTGGTACGCACAGCAATCCTGTACGGCCGGGCGGGCCGCTTTTATTTTGGGACAACACCCCTTTAGAACAGGGCTGTTGACCATTGGTATGCCAGGAGCTGATCAGGGCATTCAGCCCAATCAGCCTACCATTGCCGAATTATTGAAGCCACAGGGGTATACTTCGGGTCAGTTTGGAAAAAATCACTTAGGAGATAGAGATGCCATGTTACCAACCGCTCATGGTTTTGATGAATTTTATGGAAATCTATACCACTTAAATGCTGAAGAAGAGCCAGAGACTTATTATTATCCAAAAGATAAGGAATTTCACGAAAAATTTGGTCCACGTGGTGTCATCCATTCATATTCTGATGGAAGAATTGAGGATACAGGACCAATGACAAGAAAAAGAATGGAAACAGCAGATGATGAATTCACAGCTGCAGCCATTGCTTTTATAGAAAAAGCACACGCTAAAGGGCAGCCGTTTTTTGTTTGGTTAAGCGCCACAAGAATGCACGTTTGGACACATCTTAAAGAAGAAAGCGTTGGAGTAACAGGAATAGGTCTTTATCCTGATGGTATGGTAGAACATGATAAAGCAATTGGTACCGTACTGGCAAAATTAGAAGAGCTGGGTATTATTGACAATACTATTATCAAGTATTCTACGGATAACGGCGCCGAAAAATTTACCTGGCCCGATGGTGGAACTACACC
>JALHST010000094.1 GCA_022865355.1 Maribacter sp.
ACCATCGGTATTATGCTTGTCATAAAGAATTTTATCTTGGATGATGCCAAAATACATGCCCAGATTCAGGAAAATAAATTAAAACCGAAATCGGAAAATAAATTTCAGCGGAAAATGCGTGAAATGATGGAACAGGCAGAACAGCAGAAAAAAATTGATAAGCGTTAATATATAATCGTCTAAGGAAATAGTAGAAAGTGCTTGATTAGAATTCAAGCACTTTTTTTTTGCCGTATAGGATCGTTCATCTGATGCATAGTTGGCTTAGTTTCCATGAAATTGCATTTTTTATCGTTAAAATTCCTGTAATTAAACTTTTTCTTGAAATTAGCGTCCTATTGCGGAATAACCTTAAAAATTAAATGGTATGAAGGACGCTTCGGCGACTGCCGAACGGGACCGTTGCCGTGATGCACAGAAAAGTAGCCTATTATCCTGTAGGCGGTATGTTCTACATGGCTCGCAAAGGCGTTTATCTTAAGGCCTTTCCACCTAGGGGATTTAGATTACGCGTTTTGCCAAGAACGGCTGTTAGGTTGGTAATTCGGGGTACTGTTTATCACTATGCCGATGGGGTATTCTATCAACCGATCGATGAGGAGTTTCAAATCGTGCGACCTCCAGAAGGCGCCATAGTAAAGGATATCTTCCTGAGGATTCGGAGGAAATTGATTTTGATGGGGTCTCCGCGTATGAACTCAATGATGCGGTATACAAATTAATCGACGGAAGATATGAGGTAATCGATGTTCTTGATGATCCAGAGTAACCGGTTATCGACGAAGTTGGTATCATAAAAAAAACCCCGGCCATTGGATCGGGGTTTTTAGCACTAAGTAGGTTTGGTTTGGTACCATTTGGGATTTCAAAGATGCCCTTAATCTATCCTAAAAAAAATTAATAGTTGTCAAGCGGCAATTTTTGTATGCTAATTGGCCTATGGTTGTTGTTTGCGTTTTATCGCCTTTGTGGAATGCCAGTATGCACGCCCTAAAATGACCAATAAAAAAAGGAGCCGCAATTTGCGGCTCCTGCTTATTCTTGTTGATTTTACTATTATCGTATGACACGACTTATGGCATGGATTACGCCATTCATCGCTTGTACGTCAGTGGCTACTATCGGATTCGGATTAGCATCCGGGCCAATAACTGCAGGGGTGGCGGCATCTATGACGATATCCTGCCCACCCAAAGTGGTAACACTAGCACCATCAAGACCTTCCAAGTCCGCGGCCCTTACATTGGCCCCTGTAATCACATGCAGCTCCAACACCGAGGCCAAGGTCGATTCGGGAATTTCAGAAAGGCTGGTTAACCCAAGATCTGCCAATAAGGCAGCGAAGGCGTCATTCGTTGGTGCAAATACGGTAAATGGCGCGGGCGCCGTGTCATTTGGTGTTTGCAAGGCCTCTACATACATAAAATCGGGATATGCCGTCAAGGCCGATACCAAAGTCGCAAAAGTAGGATCAGCGGTAGCAAAGGTGGTCACCTTAGGCAAGTCGATAACAGTATCGACTGCATGGATGATGCCATTGGTAGCAACAATATCGGCGATTACCACATTGCTGATTCCGTTTAAGGTCACACCATTATCCGTATTGATATACAGGCTTAAGGCATCTTGATCGGCATTGGTCGCCGCGGTGTTAACATACATGTTCATTAATCCACTTGATAGTGCCGCAGTCCCAACAATTACGTGATTCGCCAAAATGGTATTGAGTTCATTGCCATCGGGATTGGTAAAGTTTGCGAAGGCAGCGTTGATCGGTGCAAAGACCGTAAAATTGGTATCTGTAGATGATAACAAGTCTGTGAACGTGGTATTGCCATTCGCAGTTAATGCGCCAACAAGATCTGATAATTGGGCATTGGCCACCGCATGATCTACAATATTTGGCAGACCGATCACGGCATCGACAACATGAACAATGCCATTGCTCGCCTTGATATCTGGAGTGAGGACTTTTGAGATACCATTAAATTCAACCCCGTTATCGGTATCAAAATAGATACTCAATTTACTATCGGCCTCAGGGCCATCTGCCAAGGTCGAGTCATATCCAGAACCAGCAGTTATTAAGGTTTCGGAAGTAATTGTGCCCGATATTACATGGTTCAATAAAACTTGGGTAAGCACTTCTGAAGGAATGTCACTGAGGGAAGCCCCATTAAGAAAAGCAGCAAAGGCTTCATTGGTCGGAGCTAGCACGGTAAAAGGGCCAGATCCTTTAAGAACGGCCGGTAAATCTCCATCTGCGGCTTGTAGGGCTGCAATCAAACTGCTCAAGTTCTCGTTGGAAATCGCGAGATTGGTAATAGAAACAAGCAAAATACCATTCAAGGCATCCAAGGCGGCCTGTGGAAGGAGCACCTTGTCAATGATGTGGACTACCCCGTTGGAAGTCATTACATCAGCCCCGGTAACTTTTGACAATTCACCTGCGGCATCTTCAAAAAATACGCCTCCATCCAAACTTACGGTGACTTTTTCTCCTTCAAGCGTTGTAATTTCTTGCCCCTGGGCAAGGTTACCTGAGGTTACCGCGGCACCAGCCACTACATGATACTTTAATATCAAAGCAAGAAGATCCTGTAACTCGGGGGTATTAAAATCATCCAAGGAATCAAAACCATCCAATCGGCCAAGTAAATCGGCAAAGGCGGCATTTGATGGGGCCAATACGGTAAATTGCGTATTGGCATCACCAAGTGCCGAGATCAAATCATTGTTCGGGCTTTCGTCCGCTTTGGCCAAGGCAGCCACTAAAGAGCTCAATGATGATGTGCTCTGTGCAGTTTGAACGATGTTCATTTCTTGTGTCATGGGCATGGTGTTGTCGTCGTTGTCGGCGCAAGAAAGGACAAAGAGCATTGAAACGACCAGAACTACCATCCCCTGTAATTTTTGTAATTTTTTCATAGCAAAGATTTTTAGTTAGAAAGTTATGTTTAATAAAAAATAAAAATGTTTAAACAAAAATACAAATTTGCTACATAGTTCAAAACTATTTAACTTTTGTTTATGTTTTGAAATAAAATAGTTAAACAGAATACTGTAGACCAGCAAATCGGCGCCTTTATCTAATGAAAAAATGGTTGCCGTGCCGAACCATATTGCTTGCAGGTCGCCTAACTAGCTACAGTTTACACGAATCATTCTCATTCAATTTCCAATTTTGTATTTTTGCATTTTAATTTCATAATGAAAAAAGTAGTAGTCGGACTTTCCGGAGGTGTAGATTCAAGTGTTGCCGCCTATCTTCTGAAAGAACAGGGATATGAGGTGATTGGCCTGTTTATGAAAAATTGGCACGACGACTCGGTGACTATTTCTGAAGAATGCCCATGGTTGGAGGACAGCAATGACGCCCTCATAGTGGCCGAAAAGTTGGGGATTCCCTTTCAAACGGTCGACCTGAGCGTGGCATACAAGGAGCGCATCGTTGATTATATGTTTCGTGAATACGAGAAGGGTAGGACACCCAATCCCGATATTCTTTGTAATCGCGAAATAAAATTCGATGTTTTTTTAAAAATTGCCCTACAACTAGGCGCCGACTATGTGGCCACCGGGCACTATTGCCAAAAGGAAGTACTCCCCAACGACAATGGCTCTTTGACCTATCGCCTGCTGGCGGGCCGTGACGGCAATAAAGATCAATCGTATTTCCTTTGCCAGCTATCCCAGGATCAATTGTCAAAAACCTTGTTTCCCATTGGCGAGTTGACAAAACCGGAAGTTAGAAGAATAGCGGCCGATAATCATTTGATAACCGCCGATAAAAAAGATTCACAGGGACTTTGCTTTATTGGGAAAGTACGCCTGCCCGATTTTTTACAGCAGCAACTAAAACCCAAAAAGGGTGTCATAATCGAAGTTCCGTTCGATGTTCCCCAATTCAGGCGTTCAAAACCGTCTTTTGCTACAAAGGCTGCCGAGTTGGCCTATGAGGCTACAAAGCCTGTTTATGATATTCATGATGGTAAAGTAGTCGGAGAGCATCAAGGAGCACACTATTTTACCAAGGGCCAGCGAAAAGGACTTGATGTGGGAGGTACTAAAGAACCGCTCTTTGTTATAGAAACGGATGTTCATGAGAATGTCATTTATACAGGACAGGGAAAATCGCATCCGGGATTGTACCGAAAGGCGCTCTTTGTTAGCAATGATGAACTGCATTGGGTGCGTCCCGATTTGGCACTAAAAACTGATGGCACTATGCAGGTACAGGCACGAATTCGCTATAGGCAACCCCTTCAGCAAGCTACATTGTTTAAAATTGACAACGGACTTTATGTTGATTTTGAGGAAAAACAATCCGCTATCACCGAAGGGCAGTTTGTTGCCTGGTACGTCGACGATGAATTAATCGGTTCGGGTGTCATATCCTAGCTGCCTTCAGCTAAATATGAAAATGATCTGCCCGCTTATTCGAAGCAGAAACTCTTTGATGCGAAGGGAAGGTTAAAAAGGTACTTTTTTGTTTCAACCGAATGCTATAACTTTCCGGTTGATCCGCGACTAAAGAGCCATGCAAAATAGAATAACCCAACTTTTAGGAATACAATACCCATTGATTCAAGCGGGCATGGTTTGGGCGAGCGGATGGCGATTGGCTTCGGCAGTTTCGAATGCCGGCGGTTTGGGCCTTATAGGTTCCGGAAGCATGCATCCGGAGGTATTGCTAGAACATATTCAAAAATGTCAATCGGCAACTAAGAATCCGTTTGGGGTCAATGTGCCCTTGATGTATCCTGAAATCGACAAAATAATCGATATCATTATTCATACTGGGGTGAAGATCGTTTTCACTTCTGCCGGGAATCCGAATAGCTATACCTCCATATTAAAGGAAAAGGGGATTACTGTGGTACATGTGGTGAGTAGCGTCAAATTTGCCCTAAAAGCCCAGTCCGCGGGGGTCGATGCGGTTGTAGCCGAAGGATTTGAGGCAGGAGGCCACAATGGCCGTGAAGAAACGACTACCTTGGTTCTGGTCCCGGCCGTTAAGGAACACATCAAAATACCCTTGATCGCTGCGGGAGGCATAGCTTCTGGCAGGGCCATGTTATCGGCCATGGTCTTGGGGGCCGATGGGGTACAGATAGGGAGTAGGTTTGTAGCAACCCATGAAGCATCTTCCCACATCTTGTTCAAGCAAAAAGTAGTTGAAGTCGGGGAAGGCGACACCCAATTGACCTTAAAGGAGTTAGCGCCCGTACGTCTTATTAAAAATAAATTTTATGAAGACATACAAAAGGCCTATGCCGACTGCGCGACCACAGAGGAATTGAAGGGTATTTTAGGTAGGGCCCGCGCCAAACACGGCATGTTCGAAGGGGATTTGGTCGAGGGTGAACTTGAAATAGGGCAGGTAGCCGCTTTGATCCATGAAATTAAACCCGCGGCTGAAATAATGACCGATATCATTCAAGAGTTTAGGCAAGCCCGACAGGCCTTGCAAGACTATACTTTTTAGGGCTTTCGCTGAAAACCATTAAATTTTAGTAGGCGATTAATAGGGTATTTATAGTTATTGAAGTTAATTCGACATTTTTTCCTCCACGGTGGTAATTGCGTTAACGGTACCGCCCATTTTTAAGGCTATCTACTACCCATTGGCAAACGCCATGCCATTTCAGAAACAATTTAATTCAATTTGGTAACCTTAAAAGTGCCGTTTTAGGACGTCCCCGGGATTTAACCAGAAGGCCAAGTAAGTTGTTTTTTGAAAACATAGCCTCACCGAACGAACCCTTGAAAAAAGACTTCTTCCTGCAGCGATGCTTTATAAAACCGAAGTATTTATTTCAATATCGGCATCTTGCCAGGCAGTATCAAATTCTTGTTTGATACGATTGGCTTCCTCCATTTTACCCTGCGCCTTCAGGCTTTGATATAATCCCATCAAGGACCATCCATTTTGACGGAGCACTGATAAATCTTCTTTGTAAATTTTTTCCGCTTCTGCAAAGTTCGCGGCTTTTAGAAGTATGGCTCCCAAATTCTGCCGTGTCGGAATATGCCAGGCAGCAGGCTCGGTATATACAAGACCATCCTCTAAGGCAACCGCCTTTTTGAGATGTTCAGTGGCATTTGAAAGATTCCCGTTCAAGGATGCCAATTCGCCGGCCAGTACCTCAAAGGCGATATGGGCGATTGATGCCGAATTGTTATTGGCAGTGGCTACCAAATTTGAAAGTGTACTGTCTTTTTGAAGCACTTCAATGGCATCAAGTTCCTCTTGGGCCTCCTTGGCATTACCTTTTCTAGTAAAGGCCAGACCTCTTGCATAGTGCCTCATGAGACTTAAATGTTTAATGTCTTCACTTGGCGCCGGAATCGTCAAAATTTCGTTCCATTTTCCAAACCGGGTATAGGCCAGAAGAGGGGTTGAAGCGAAATCTTGAAGAAATGGGAGTTTGATCAATTCGCCTGTAGGGACTTTTTCGGCTGTTTTCCTAGCGGCATCGATTGCAACCTTGCTTTCGCCCAGTAAACTAGCCGCTGACCATAGGAAATGAATGTTGTGTGGATAATATGACAAAGGATACAAACCTTGGGAGTAGCATTGGGAAATGTAATCCTCATCGGCAAGAATTGCTTTTTGATTAACCTCAACGGCATCCTTATAGCGACCGACACGAATATAAATATGAGATGGCATGTGAACGATGTGACCTGCTGCGGACATTAGCCTTCCTAATTTATCGGCACTGGCAATCGCCAGATCAGGATAGGGAAGTTCTACCATATGAATGTAATAATGGTGGGCCCCTGGGTGGTCTGGATTAATTTCCATGGCCTTTTCAAGGGCAATTTTGGCTTCTGGAATATTCGGGGAAGGATTGCCATGGGCATCCCAATAGTTCCATGGCACGGTATTCATTACCGATTCCGCATAAAATACTTGTACGTCTGCATCGTTTGGATATTTTTTAACCACATTGGCCATAGCGACCATGTAGGCAATATTCAATTCCGTGATATCCTTCGTAAGATCATCACTATATCTCGCCGTCAAAGCTTCTATTAAGGCCTGTTCTATAGGTGTTGCCTTGGACGCTAATTTTTTTGCTTTTGCCAATGCTTCAAAGGCTTTGATTTTTCGGTCATCATCAGGTAACGGGTCATTTATGTTTGGTCCTAATGCGTATGCCTGGCCCCAATAGGCCATGGCTGAATTGGGATCTAATCTGGAAGCTTCCATAAACGATCTGTGGGCCTCTGCATGGTTAAAGGCATACGAAAGTCTCAGGCCTTGGTTAAAAAAGGTCTGGGCCTCGGCATTCTTTGTGCTGATCTTAAATTCTAGATTTCCAAGATTCTCGAACAATGGCGCAATTTGCCGGGTTGTGTCTACATTTTTTAATAGGAAATTGGCAGCCGTACACGGAATGAAATTGTAACCTGCCTTCTCAATCTGATTAGATGATGGTGTAGCGATACGGAGAATGAAAATTTCGGTTGCAGCCAATAGGATTACCGCAATAATGCCTAAAAAAAGCTTTGTTTTCATATTGCCAGAATTTTATTTAAAATTGAAATACCGTAAATGAAGGAAGCACTAGGGGGAAACATACGTTTAAATATTTTCCTTACTTTAAAAATACAAAATAGCAATCAAATTTCTATGCTAGTTTATTTGAATTCAGCGGTTATCAATCATCAATTTATACCAGTTCGATGTACGCATATGGTGCAGATCCGAATACGGCAGGTTTGACCTGTGGCGAAATATTCCAGTAACACTACTGAAAATCAAGAAATGAAAAGGCCATGTACTCAGAAAAGTTGATGCTCGGTCTAAAATAATTTTATTATCCCGACATCCTAAAATTTATTTTATCTTCAAGGCTTAATAATTATCTCAAGCATGGCGAATTTGAATATCACCGCGAAAGAGGCCAATACTTATGATGCCATCGTAATCGGATCTGGGATCAGTGGAGGGTGGGCCGCCAAGGAATTTTGCGAAAAAGGACTAAAAACCCTGGTATTGGAGCGGGGCAGAATGGTGAAACACGTGCAAGATTATACTACAGCGAACGATGAAAGCTGGGATTACGATCTGCGTGGTGCTTTGACGTATGAGGAACAACAAAAACATCGGGTAGGTTCTGAGGTCGGCTGGGCCCATAAGGATACCGAAAATTTTTACGCCGATGATCAAGCGAATCCCTATACCGAGGTAAAACCCTTTATATGGATGCGAGGCCATCAGGTGGGAGGGCGTTCCCTACTTTGGGGAAAGCAGACCTATCGGTGGAGCGACTTGGACTTTGAAGCCAATGCCAAGGATGGCCATGGGGTCGATTGGCCCATTCGATACAAGAATATCGAACCTTGGTATACCTATGTGGAAAAATTTGCGGGCATTAGTGGAGAAGCCTTGGGATTGCCCCATTTGCCGGATAGCCATTTTCTGCCTCCTATGGAACTCAATTGCGTTGAAAAGTATGCGAAGAATAAAATCGAGGAGAATTTCGACGGCAGGCATTTGATCATTGGCCGAGTGGCCCATTTGACCGAGCCCTTGAATGGGCGCGGAAAATGCCAATACCGAAATAGATGTTCAAGGGGATGCCCCTATGGGGCGTATTTTAGCAGCAATGCCGTCACTTTACCTGCAGCTGAGAAAACCGGGAATTTGACCATACGACCGTTTTCTATTGTGAGTTCGCTGATCTATGATGAAAAAAAAGAAAAGGCGACGGGGGTGAAGATCATAGATGCCGAGACCAAGGAAGAATTGGAGTTTTTTGCCAAAGTGATTTTCTGTAATGCCTCCACGGTGAGTACTACCAATATTTTATTGAATTCGACTTCTGATAGATTTCCCAACGGTTTTGGAAATGACAGCGGCGAACTGGGCCATAATTTAATGGACCATACCTATAAGGTCGGCGCCATGGGTTCAATCGAAGGTTTTGACGATCAGTATTACTCGGGCCGTAGGCCCAACGGAATTTATATTCCAC
>JALHST010000095.1 GCA_022865355.1 Maribacter sp.
ATCCTAAAAACGGGTACCGATAATCTTCTGGGGTAACAAAGGTTTCCTTGATCAATCTTGGTGAAACCCATCGCAACAAGTTCTGGGCAGATCCTGCCTTATCATTGGTGCCGGAGGCCCTTGCTCCCCCGAAGGGTTGCTGACCGACGACCGCTCCGGTGGGCTTGTCGTTGATATAGAAATTACCTGCACAATTTTGCAACGCCTTTGTGGCTTCTTCGATCGCATATCGATCTCGTGAAAGCACAGCACCGGTCAATGCGTATTCGGAGGTCGAATCGACCAATTTTAAGGTCTTTGTCCAGTCCTTGTCATCGTAAACATATAGGGTGACCACGGGCCCGAATAGCTCGGTTTCCATGGTCGTATAGTGCGGATCCGTAGTCAAAATCACGGTGGGCTCAATAAAATAGCCTTTTGATTTGTCGTATGAACCACCAGCGATTACTTCAGCATTCTTGTCCTTTTTTGCCTGATCGATATACTTGGCCAATTTGTCAAAAGCGCCTTCGTGAATCACCGCCGTTATAAAATTCGACATATCTTCCGGTGTCCCCGGCTTTTTGAAAGATTTCAAATCTTTCTTCACCAAATCGATAATAGCCTTCGCCCTTGATTTGGGCAAATATACCCTCGAGGCAGCGCTACATTTTTGACCTTGAAACTCGAACGCACCGCGCACAATGGCCGTTGCGACTTGTTCAGGTTTGGCAGAGGGGTGTGCTAAAATAAAATCCTTTCCACCGGTCTCGCCAACAATGCGTGGATAGGTCTTATAAAGATGTATGTTATTTCCAATTTGTTTCCATAACTGCTTAAAGACATTCGTCGATCCCGTAAAGTGGATACCTGCAAAATCGGGACTGTCGAGGACGGTTTTGGTTATCATGACCGGATCGCCGTAGACAACGTTGATGACGCCATCGGGGAGACCGGCTTCCTTAAATACATCAACGATTATTTTTGCCGAAAAAATCTGGCTATCACTTGGTTTCCATACGACGACATTGCCCATCATAGCCGCACTGGCAGGTAAATTCCCGGCAATGGCCGTAAAGTTGAATGGAGTGATGGCATAAACGAAGCCTTCTAAAGGACGGTATTCGACCCGGTTCCATACCCCTTCCGAAGAATCGGGCTGTTCCTCATAGATATGCGACATAAATTCAACATTGAATCTCAGGAAATCTATGAATTCACAGGCGGCATCGATTTCAGCTTGATGAATGGTCTTAGACTGTGCGATCATGGTCGCGGCATTTATTTTAGCGCGGTAGGGACCTGATAACAGATCGGCGGCCTTCAGGAAAATGGCGGCCCGTTGTTCCCATGCCAGTTCCGACCAGGCATGTCTTGCATCAAGGCAATTTTTGATCGCTTTGGTAACATGCTTTTTTTCGGCCAGATGATACTTCCCGACATTATGTTTGTGGTCATGTGGTGGCGATAAGGGTTTCGTATTGCCGGTCTTTATTTCTTCAGCGCCAATATATAAGGGTACCTCGACTTTGCCCTTGAAATACATTTTGTACTGCCGTAGTACTTCCTCTCGCTCCGGACTGCCCGGAGCATAGCCTTTTATCGGTTCATTGAATGCGGTCGGTACCTGGAAAAATCCTTTACCCATGATGCTGTATGTTAAATATTAAAAAGTCGAGCAAAGGTACAAAAAGGGAAATCGTTTAAAAACTATTGTGGAATAAGATGCGCTTAATTTAACGCAAATGGGGCACTGAATTTAAATGTAGGAATAAATACCCTGAATTTTTCGGTAGAGCTGAAATTTACCATATTGTAGTGGCCTTTCATAGCACCGATAGGAGATGCCAACAAACAGCCCGAATTATAGGTATGGGATTCCCCGGGCTTTATGACCGGCTTTTTGCCTATGACACCTTCGCCGTCCAATATCTCCATATCATTTAGAGAATCATAAATTTCCCAATGACGGGAAGTCAACTGAACCGAATCCTTACTTTGATTTTCTATGGTAATGGTGTACCCAAATGCATAATGCATTTTGTAATTTTTGAAAAAAGTCCCCTCAAAACTAGTCTGCACCGAAATCTTTATGCCTTTGGTTACCTGTGTAATCATTGATTTTGAATTAATATGTAATTAAGCTACCCGTCGAAAATAATACGATTGCCACACATGCTAAAGTAAAAAAAATCGCATTTAAAAAAACATATTTAACAATTGTTTTAAATGCGCTTGGATTATAAAATTTTAGCATCGTATACTACAGGGACGTTGAAAAAATCGTCCAAAATACCCACCCGCTGTTTACCTTAAAAACGGTATCGATCAAATAGCTAATAATGAGCAAGATAAAGAATAAAAGATATATTGTAAAAGCTAAAGATGAGATGATCGGTATAAGTATATTTTTTTCTGATGTACGCATGCCAAATGAACAAAGAGAAAACCGGCCAGAAGAAAAAAAATGGCGAACGCAATTTAGAAATAAACGAACGAATAGAAATACTGGGGTGATTTTCGATTTATAATATAGTGCGGGCCACCGTGAAAAAAGACCAATTCGAATGTATTTTCAATGCCGAATTTGTCGTTCCGTCTTAAATCTTCGGTTACTTTTTACTTATATATTCAAAGGATGGCCAAAGTTGGCCCATTGGGTAACTCGGGGGCATAATTGTTCGCTTTCTTAAGTAGGGTTGCACGGCGTATTTCCCAGATGCCAAAAATTGAAGTGCTACTAGGTCAATTGCTAATAGTTCTAGAGTTGGCACTGCCAACACCAATGACACTGTCATAGAGGTCACCAAAATTTCTGTAGTATACTAGGATCAGGTAGTTGTTTTCGGTAAAATGGAAATTGCCACAAATGCTATTTAGATCGACCTGACCATTACCATTTTTCAAAACATATTTGTAATTATAAAAACCCTGTTTGAGTTCAAGGGTGGCTTCCATCATTCCATCGGCCTCATTATAGGTCATTCTGTTTTGGTCGGTCAGGGCATAATTGTTAAACTTTCCAAAGACATATACGTCATTCAGCCCAAGGACATCGGTATAAGGAAGGCTGAAATGTACGTTTGAATATTCGGCTTCACGAGAACTGTCTTCTCCTTGCAAGGTGCGAATGACAAAGTCACCGTTTATATCAGGGTAATAAGTATAGGGTCGATCGACTTGATAAAAATCGGGAAATAAATAATGATTATAGATGTCGGTCAGTTCAATATGGGAAATGGCGGCACTCGGGGCCCGCAAATCTTTCGTGTCGAAGTTAAAGAATTCATTGCCCCCAAAGAAACTGGTTTCCTTGTCATATTTATAGACCAGTTCGGATCCCAGGGTAAATTGCGGTGGAATATTAAATAAGGCCGTTGGCCAGTAATAATTTTGCAGGATGGCCACTTTGACCTCATTTTTTGGATTCACGATACTAAAATTCCCCGCATTAATGCTAAACTGGACAACCTGTTTTTCATTCAAGAATTCAAAATCACGGGTGCGTTTGATCATAGCCCCGACCTTTACCAGATCTGAATACACCACGAACCGCCGCGAAAATTGCAGGTCATCGCGATCATTATAGATTTCGATAAGATAATTACCGGTAACTTTTGGTCCGACATTATCATTCGGAAGGGTCAATCGATAATTTGAGTAAGGCTGTAGGGTATTATAACTATTTTGATAATCTATGATCCGCTGATTGTCCACTCCACTTAAAAATTGGGACTTTAGCAATTGGGAGGGCGTCCAGTCGTAATTGCAGTGTACTATTTTATAGTAATAGTCCTGTTCGTTGGCCAAAAGATCATCAAATTCAAGGTAAATAGTTTCCCCTAACTGGACAATGGGAAATTGATCCTCGGTAGGGCCCTTGAAGATGATCGATTTGATATTTTCTGGAGGATTCACCTCCTCTTGTACTTGGCCAAAAAGGACAGGAGCGATCAGAAGAAAAAGAATCTGTTTAAGATTTAGGCGCATGAACACATTGTATTATGGGGCAAAGTTAAACAAAAAGCATACCTAAAAAATTTACATCGATGTATGGTCCAAATTTATAGGCAATAATTATGAAAACTTTTTTTTAAGTACTACTTTTGATCCAACTTTTGTTAACCTAAGTTCAACCAGAATATGTCAAAAGACATCCGGATCAAAAAGGGCTTGAATATCAACCTTGTCGGTGCCGCAGAACACGAAACTTCCAAAGCCGTTTTAAGCAATGTTTATGAAATCAATCTTAGCGATTTTCACGGATTAACGCCTAAATTACTACTCAAACAAGGCGCCGAGATTAAGGCAGGTGAAGCAATTTTTTTCAACAAGAATAGGGAGGACATGCTGTTCGTTTCACCGGTCAGTGGGGAAATCGTCGAAGTTGAACGAGGGGCTAGAAGAAGAATCCTAAGTATTAAAATACTCGCCGATAAATCGCAGGAAAATTTCTTGAAACATAAAGTCCTGGATGCCCAAAAAGCCTCTGCAAACGAAATAAAAAGTTATCTACTGAAAGGAGGTTGTTGGCCCTTTATCAAACAGCGGCCCTATGACGTAATCGCCGATCCCGATACCACACCCAAGGCTATATTTATTTCGGCCTATAATACGGCGCCTTTGGCAGCTGATTTGGATTATGTGTTGGGTGGAAAGGAAAAGGAATTGCAGGCAGCTATCACCGCTTTGGGAAAATTGACTCCCGGAAAGGTGCATGTGGCCGTCGGTAAATCGTCTGCGTCACCCTTTTCGGGATTGACCGGGATTGAATTGCACAAAGTATCCGGGCCCCATCCCGCTGGATTGGTAGGTACGCACATAAATAAAATTGACCCGATCAATAAAGGCGAATTGGTTTGGACCATTGCGCCGCAGGATATGGTCATCATGGGCGAATTTATTCTAACGGGACGATTTAATGCCGAACGTATTGTTGCCTTAGCAGGTTCTTCGGTTAAAAAACCGAGATATTACATCACAAAAATTGGGGCCGAAATTTCGACTTTTCTCTATGCCAGTGGCGTAAATACTCAAAAATTCAGGGTAATCAACGGCGATGTCCTGACTGGTAAAAAATCGAAACAAGATGGCCATTTAGGGTTTTATAATACCACGGTGACCTGCATTCCTGAAGGGGACGATTACGAATTCTTCGGATGGAACAAACCTGTTTTCAACAAAATCTCAACTACTAGGGCCCTTACTTTCTCCTGGTTACAGCCCAATAAGAAATATGACCTCACCACCAACACCAACGGGGAACATAGGGCATTCGTGGTAACCGGGATGTATGAAGAGGTATTCCCAATGGATATTTACCCCTTGCAATTATTAAAGGCATGTATGATCAAGGATTTGGATGAAATGGAGCAATTGGGTCTCTATGAAGTTGTTCCCGAAGATTTCTCCTTGACCGAATTTGTTTGTATATCCAAACAGCCCCATCAGCAGATCATACGGGATGGATTAGATCTATTACAAAAAGAAATAGGATAAAATGAGCGATAAACGATTGACCTTTAAGAAAAGGATGCACATTTTAAAGCATCACTATAGGGACAAAAAAATGGCACCTGCATTTAATGCGATCCACACGTTTTTGTTTACCCCGGACGACACCACCCTTTCAGGCTCCCACATTCGCGCGGCAGACGACCTTAAACGAACGATGAATACGGTGATCATGGCCCTTATCCCGGTGCTGATCTTCTCGATGTTCAATGCCGGTTATCAACATTATGCGGCCATAGATGCGGCCAATGGGATTATTAGAAAAGTATCCCTGCTCGAAAACTTTCTCACTTGGGACAATTTTTATATTGGCCTTATAAAAGTTCTGCCCTTATTAATAGTTTCCTATGGAGTAGGTCTGTTGGTCGAGTTTATCTTTGCAGTCATTAAAGGACATGAAGTAGAAGAAGGGTATCTGGTAACGGGAATGCTCGTTCCCCTGATCCTGCCCATCGATACTCCCTTATGGATGCTCGCCGTGGCCGTTGTTTTTGGAGTCGTTATCGGGAAAGAGGTATTTGGGGGCACTGGTATGAATATTTTAAATCCGGCACTTACGATCCGGGCCTTTCTTTTCTTTGCCTATCCTACTTGGATGAGAGGTGACAAAGTATGGGTTCAAGGCGCCGTCGAAAGCGCAGGTGGTGCCGATGCCATTTCAGGCGAGACGATCCTCGGATTTTTGGCGCAGGGTAAGGGCAGTGAAATCACCTACTCCATATCCGATATGTTTTTTGGTTTTATTCCCGGATCCGTCGGTGAAACCTCTACTTTTTTGATTTTATTGGGCGGACTCTTTTTGATATTCAGTAAAATTGCCAGTTGGCGCATCATGGTGAGCGCCGTTATTGGTGCCTTGACCATGGGTCTTGTATTCAATCAAATTGTAGAGGTCGGTTGGATTACCGATACCAGCAAATTCTACGGTCTTATGAGTTTTCCATTCTGGGAACACTTACTGATAGGTGGTTTGGCCTTCGGTATCGTTTATATGGCCACCGATCCCGTAACGGGCTCCCAAACGAATAGGGGCAAATGGATTTATGGCTTTTTTATCGGTTTGATGTCGGTCATGATCCGGGTATTCAACCCAGCCTACCCCGAAGGGGTTTTCTTGGCCATTCTTTTAATGAATGTTTTTGCACCGACCATTGATCATTATGTAATCCGCGGGAATATAAATCGAAGATTGAAACGTTTCAAAAATGCAACCTTACTTTCACAAGGCCCGGAAAATGAAGCAAAGAAAATTAAAGCAGAAACGGTTTAGTTATGGCAATAAATACAGATAAAAATGTTTACACCGTAGTTTTTGCTGCTATCATGGTGGTGGTGGTGGGTTCGCTATTGGCACTTTTTTCTTCGGGACTCAGGGATCGTATCGAGAAAAACCTGAAAATGGAAAAGCAACAGAACATTCTTTACTCCATGGGGGTCAATGAAAATGTCGATGAGGGCAGCGTAAACTTTGTTTCGACCGACAACGTAGCAGGCGATTTTAAAAAGTACATCAAGGAACAGCTGGTGTTGGAAGGTGATAAAATAACGCCTGACAGTACGGCGTATCTGATTGACCTCAAGCAACAGATTGCCATGGCAAAAAAAGGTGGCACCCAAAAACTGCCCCTGCTCATCGGCGAAAAGGATGGTAAAAAATACTATATAATTCCGCTGTATGGGAATGGTTTATGGGATGCTATTTGGGGCTTTATATCCTTGGACGACAAAATGGTGGTGCAAGGCGTTTATTTCGACCACAAGGGAGAAACACCCGGTCTTGGAGCCAATATCAAACAACGCTACTTTATGGATGATTTTACTGGCGAGACCATCCTGAGTGGTATTGATTATGTAGGCGTCAAGGTCGCGAAAGGCAATAATGATCCCTTGAATAAGATCAAGGACGATAATGAGGTAGACGCTTTGGCCGGGGCTACCATAACTAGTAATGGCGTGACTGCCATGATCAAGGATAGGGTTAAATTATATAGACCCTATTTGGAAACCATTAAAGACAAAAAGTAAGCAATATGGCACTTCTAAGTAAAAAAGACACGCATTTAATAACTGATCCCCTTTCCGACAATAACCCGATTACCATTCAGGTATTGGGCATCTGCTCGGCACTCGCGATTACCGCAGAACTTAAAGCCTCCATCGTAATGGCCCTATCGGTTATGTTCGTGGTAGCCATGGGCAACGTGGTGATTTCCTTAATGCGCAATATCATCCCCTCAAAAATTCGGATCATCGTTCAGTTGGTAGTCGTAGCCGCTTTGGTCATCATGGTCGATCAAGTATTAAAAGCATTTGCCTACGAACTAAGTAAAACCTTGGCCGTATTTGTGGGTTTGATCATAACCAACTGTATTATCATGGGCCGATTTGAAGCGTTTGCCCTTGCCAACGGACCTTGGCGGTCTTTTCTCGATGGCATAGGCAATGCGGCGGGTTACGGTTTGATCTTGATCATTGTCGGGGTCATTCGGGAACTTTTTGGTTCTGGCACCTTATTAGGATTTAAGGTTTTAGGAGATTCAGTGAATAAGACCGGTCTCTATGCCTTGGGATATGAAAATAATGGTTTTATGATCATACCGCCTGCCGCCTTGATCGTTGTCGGCATTATTATTTGGATCCAACGGTCACGTAATCCTGCGCTCATCGAAGAAAATTAAATAGTATAAATAAAATAGTATGTTAGAGCATATAGAATTATTTTTCAAATCGATTTTCATAGATAATATGATTTTCTCGGTGTTCCTGGGGATGTGTTCCTATTTAGCCGTATCTAAAAAAGTGGCCACGGCAGTAGGGCTGGGGGCGGCGGTAATCTTTGTTCTGGCCGTTACCGTGCCTTTAAACTGGTTATTGGATCAATATATATTACGAGATGGGGCATTGGCCTGGTTGGGCCCGGAGTATGCAGATTATAATTTGGGTTTTCTTTCGTTCATTTTATTCATTGCTACCATCGCGACCATGGTGCAGCTCGTCGAAATCGTCGTAGAAAAATTTTCCCCGGCACTTTATAACTCACTCGGTATCTTTTTGCCCTTAATCGCCGTGAACTGCGCAATTTTGGGGGGTTCGCTTTTTATGCAGGCAAGGGATATCCAAACGCTTGGACTGGCTTTCAATTATGGGATAAGTTCAGGTATTGGGTGGTTCTTGGCCATTTTGGCCATTGCCGCCATACGCGAGAAAATCAGATATTCAAAGGTACCCGCGCCCTTACGTGGGTTGGGGATTACCTTTATTATCACCGGGTTGATGGGGATCGGATTTCAGAGTTTTGGGGGCATGTTGACAGGCGGGGACGAAGCAGCACCCGCAGTCGAACCAAAAACGGCACAAAAAACCGAAAAAGTTATTCCGCCAGTAAAGAAAGAGGAAAAAATAAAGAAAGAGATTGATAAAAATGAGATCTCCTATAACGACGCTATAAAAGAACAAAAATGATTTTAGCTGCATCCACCGGTGGAACCATTATGATCACCGTAATCGCCTTTATGGTGCTACTTCTATTATTAGTAGCCTTATTGCTATTTACTAAGGAAAAATTATCGCCTTCGGGCCCGGTTACCATCACCATAAATGGCGAAAAAAAGATTCAGGTAGGTTCAGGGAGTTCATTACTGTCTACTTTGGGAAACCAAAAGATTTTTCTTCCCTCGGCCTGTGGGGGAGGTGGGACGTGCATTCAATGTGAATGTCACGTGCTTTCAGGCGGCGGCGAGGCCTTGCCCACCGAAACTCCCCACTTTTCTAAAAAAGAACTCGACCATGGAGCGCGTTTGGCCTGTCAAGTAAAGGTGAAACAAGATATGGAGATCACTATACCTGAAGAGGTCTTCGGGATAAAAAAATGGGATGCGACCGTGGTAAGAAACTATAATGTGGCCTCCTTTATCAAAGAATTTGTTGTAGAAATACCGGAAGATATGGGGTATAAGGCAGGTGGCTATATTCAAATCGAAATACCCCCATGCGAAATAAAGTATGCCGATATCGATATTACCGCCCATCCCGAGGAACATGAAACCCCTGACAAGTTTAAAGCAGAATGGGACAAGTTCAATTTATGGCCTTTGGTCATGAAAAATCCGGAGACCGTTGAAAGGGCCTATTCCATGGCATCCTATCCAGCGGAAGGTAGGGAGATCATGCTCAATGTGCGTATCGCCACCCCGCCGTGGGACCGTTCAAGGAATGGTTGGATGGAGGTAAATCCAGGAATAGCCTCATCCTATATTTTCGCCAAAAAACCTGGCGATAAGGTGGTTATCTCCGGGCCTTATGGCGAATTCTTTATCAACGAATCAGACTCCGAGATGTTATATGTGGGTGGGGGAGCCGGGATGGCGCCTATGCGGTCACATCTTTACCATTTGTTCAAAACCCTAAAGACCAACCGCAAGGTGAGCTACTGGTATGGAGGTCGTTCAAAAAGGGAATTGTTCTATATTGACCACTTTAAAAAGTTGGAAGCAGAGTTCCCGAATTTTAATTTCTATATGGCCTTATCCGAGCCATTACCGGAGGATAATTGGAAGGTTAAGGAAAATATTGATGCCCCAGGCGATGGTTTTGTTGGGTTTATTCATAATTGTGTAATCGATAATTATTTGAGTAAACATGAAACGCCTGAGGATATCGAACTGTATTTCTGTGGTCCCCCTTTGATGAACAAGGCCGTACAGAAAATGGGCGAGGATTTCGGTATCCCCGACGAACATATCCGCTTCGATGATTTTGGGGGCTAAAAGGCCCTTGGAGGACAATTTGAACCTGACCGGTCTTAATGGCTCGTCAGGTTTTTTTGAATTATGAAAGCACTTTCGAAACAAGAACTTCACAATTTGGCAATGAATATAGTCGGTAGGCAACTCCAGGCCGCAGGCTTTGACTTTTTGGGGGTAAATAGCAAACCTAAAAAAAATCCGCAGTTCGTTTGCCTAAAGGAAAAAGAACTCTATTTCATAGTGGTTCGGTATGTTGCCTTTCCAGAAGACGCAACCAAATATGACGGCGAGCTTATGAAAAAAATAAAGGCCCATGCCGATACGCAGGAGGCAAGAACCTATTTCGCCGGCGTAGGGCTATCCAATGCAGTGGATCGTACGCTCCCTGTATATTTAAATGAACCTTATATTGTGGACTATGATGGACTCATTGAATTCAGGGATGAATAGGGTATTAGCACTGCTAACCGTAAGCTTTTTGTCGACCTCCTGTGCCTTTATTGGTAAGGGATTGGTAAAAAACGAAAATGTAGGTGGCGCCTTGGGAACCTCTTATAGTATTATTTATCTGTCTGACAAAGATCTCGACTATCAGCACGAAATCGATTCGGTCTTTCAGGCCGTAAACCGATCTTTATCTACCTATATTCCTACTTCCGATATTTCAAGGATTAATCAAGGCGATACGACGATCGTGGTCGATGCCCTATTTCGGGATGTTTTTGAAATATCAAGCGAAGTATATCAAAAAACCAATGGGTATTTTGACCCTACGGTAGGCGGCTTGGTCAATGCTTGGGGCTTTGGACCCGGGCCCGAAATTGAAATGGACAGCACCAAGGTGGATAGTTTGCTAAATTTTGTCGGATTTGATAAGGTTTTCATTACCGATAAAGGCACGATTCGAAAATCGAACCCGAACATTTATTTAGATTTCAATGCCATTGCGAAGGGATATGCCATCGATTGCCTAGCCAAGATGATGGACAACAAGGGGATCAAGAATTATTTATTGGAGGTTGGGGGAGAGCTCGTGGCCAAA
>JALHST010000096.1 GCA_022865355.1 Maribacter sp.
GGAATAGGTTAAGTCATTATCGGTCAACTCACCGTACTTTTGTTTAAACTTTCCTTTTACTTGTTTCCATTTACCTTCTAATTGATCACTGTTCATCGCTTTTCGTTTTAAGGTCTGCATAGTGTATGCAGACGGGTTACTAAATGTATTTAACTCTAAATTACCACATATAAATAAAGGGGCTTGCTCCAAAGAATTACTTTTTTGACGCTAACAATTTAGTTTTATATGCATCAAAATATTTGTTGGAAATGCTTCTGCAATTCATTTTTATGCTTGATCAATAGCTTTTCTGTTCAGCCTGCCTTCCGCCAATTCATCCAATTTATTGTCGGCATCATATTCCTCATCCAAGGTTGTTTGCAATTTTTTGGCAATATCCCGGTGTCCCAATTCCTTGGCATAACGCACTGCGGTGCCATATCCTGAAATTTCATAGTGTTCGACACGCTGCGCCTCGGCAATCAGACCGGCATCCATGATCTCCTCGTCTTCGGCTTCTTCGATGAAGCTTTTGGCTTCTTTGATAAGTCCCTTCATGGCCTTGCAACTTTCCCCGCTTGGGGTAATTTGTAACGTGTTACAGATCTTCTCTAGCCTGTTTTTTTGCTCCTTGGTTTCTTCCAAATGGTTTTCAAAGGCTTGTTTAAGCCTTTTATCGGTGGCATTTTCGACCATTTTAGGCAAGGCGACAACGAGTTGGCTTTCGGCACTGTACAGGTCCTTTAATTGATGTTCGAATAAATCTTCTAGTGATTTCATTTGTTCGTATTTTAAATTAGTGTATAACTACGATGGCCATGGCTTTGTCCATAGCAATCGCCATACTTAAATTTAGGCCCCTTACCGACGAAATTTTAGCCTGATAGGCGAAATTGTTGACACAATTGATTACTGATCGAAATTGATCTGGTGGCAATTAAAACCGTAGGAAAAATTGTATGGAATTCTTCAAAAGCGGAGCCTATCCAAAGAAACAGGTGATGGATAAAAAAGGTTCGTTATTTTAAAACAACTTCGTTGGGGATCCAGAGCGTATCCCGTATTCAATTCCAGGACATGGCGGGTACATCCCATTCTCCAAATGGGGCCTTGTCAAAACTCTTAGGAGTATGTAGGCGGTTTGAAGAAATCGATACCCTTGGCCCCTTATCGCTATTAGTTACGTTTAAAATATAAGGATTGATTCTCGGCAGATAATATGACCTGGTATTGCGGATTGGGCCCAACATCCCACGAGCTATTGAGGTTCTGAAATGCTGAAGGCCCATCGAAGTCTAAGCGTAAAACAGGTCTTAATTTAATTTCAAACAGACTGAAGCTCGAGGATCTATTTTTTTCATCGACCTGCCAACTACCGGTAGCATTTTCAATGTCGCCTGCCGCGGTAACCGAGCCATCGGCATTAAAGCTCCAGACATATCCAGCATATTTGAAGGTGTCATCGATTTCCGAATCGCTGGTTCCATCGATATTTCTGCTATAAAGAGTATGGTTGAAAACTATCCAGCTCCCAGTGGTAAGGGTGTTCTGAAAGGACTCGGTCGGTGCCGAAAGCTCCTCACTTTTACTACAGTTAAAAAATAATACTACAAAAATTACGAGAAATCTTATCTGTTTTTTCATGAGTTATGATTTTATGCCTGATTTTAATTAGTCTTTGCTGACCAAGGTGGATGTTCTAATTTCGCCACCATCCAAGACAATAGTCTTTTTGATGATGCCGACGCCCTTTGCCCTATAATAGGTTGCCTTTCTGTAGTAAGGACTATTTATATCCTCGACATTGCTTTCTGCGACAAATACCGAAACATTGTTATAGGTCTTGCCTTCTACATTTAGTGTAATAAATATATCCGGAATTTGATCCTCCGAATAATAAAAACAACTAGTACCTGATTCCGTGTTGTCAGGTCCGACTGCGTACGATTCATTTAAGAGCATATACGAGTTAAGAATTGATGTATCGGTAAATTGATTTAGGGAAGTTGCATCTGCCTTAAACCAACTTGTTTGTTGTGAATTGGACGTTTTGGTTAAAATGATACTGAAGTTCTCGAACCATCGCTCGGGATATTTGATAGGTACTTGATAGAAGGTCCCCTCCCATGCTGGATAGTAAATTTTTTCCAAGGTACTTTTGGTCACCAGTACCGTATCGAGGGTGGCCGTGGTCGAATCCCGATATACCAATCGGGTGCCCTCGGCCAGCTGCACATATTCTAATGCATTTCTTGAAAATTCGATGGTAATGGCAGCCTGGGAGTCTTCTTTGGAACAACGCGCATTGATCACTATGAGCGCGCCGATCCTAGCCAAAAAAAGAAGTCTGTTTTTCATGTTTTTTGAATTTTAGTTTTTACTTTATCGTCGTAAAAATGAACACCGCTTTTAGTACTTTAGGTAATACTACGCGGCTCGTTTTTATACATCAAAAGTATTTCTAGGGTAGAGAACCGATATCCTGAATTATGTGAATTGCATAAAATAGGACAAACGGACTCCCATGAAGCCTGTTCGGTCTCATAAGGGTGCTGAATTCGTATGATGAACCGGTCGATACAAGCGCAATACGGGATACAATTTTTAAGCGACGGATGTTAGTTTAAACGAACCACTTTCACTAATTTTCGCATACTATTCCAGGAAACAAAAAAATTAAACCTATGCTATGAAAAACATCATTAGGGCCCTTTTGGCGGGTTGGGGCGCCAACAAAATTGGCGGTGGCAAATGCGGGTGTATTGGTGCCATCGTGGTATTTATAATCCTCTATTGGTTGCTGGGGTATGTTTTCAATTAATACCACGCCCAGACGAATCAACAGCTGTATGACATAGCAAGGGTCATCAAAACATATTCAGTGGAGAAACGAATGCGATGTTCCGATAGGTAGTGTGATTTCGGTTCGGATATGAATAATTTTCCCCAATGACTTTGTAATATATCCTCCGAATTTGATTAGGGCAAATATCTGAAGACTAAGCTAAAATAGTCAGTCCCCTATTCCGCCATTTATTTTCTTTTTAAAATGTTCGCAAAGTTATACGCGGCCTGTACCAGATTGTCCCGACTCGAAAGCTGCGCTTGATCCAAGCTGCTAACACCCTGTACTATA
>JALHST010000097.1 GCA_022865355.1 Maribacter sp.
ATTGGTACAACCATTATACCGATTCGATTTGGCGCAAGGGCCGAAGCCACAATATTTTATATTTAGAAATTTAATTTTGGGAGTGCAAGGCAATTCGGTTTCCTTCTGAGTCTTTTATCAAGGCCATGAAGCCATGGCCATCGCCGATTTCCTTTTTAGGCTGTAGTATAACACCTCCCGCTGCCTTTACCCTTCCCAGCTCATTGGCTACGTCCTTACAAGAAAAATAGACGAGAACGCCTTGCGTATCACTTGGTGAATACATCGCGTGTTTGACCAACGAGCCCGCCGCACCTTTTTTTTCAGGAAAACTGGGAAACCACCCCATTATCAATCCGCCGAGATCATGAACAGCAATCGAAATCTCAAATACGGTTTCATAAAACTTTTTGGCCCGATCCATATCGGACACTGGAACTTCGAACCAGCCAATCATATTGTGTTCCATAGCCATTACTTTTCAAGCAACGTTTTAAGTGTAGAAAGACCTTCCTCAAAATCTTTGCCGACCATTTTATCCATACTCATAAATAAGGTAATGAGACTCATCGGAAATTTATTTTTGCCCGAAAAACCCCAAATAACTTTTGTTTGACCTTTGACTGCACTTTCTACCTTCGTATAGCAATCGGAAGTCGATTTCCATGGTTTCAGAAATCGCAGTTCAGCGTCAATTCGCTCCCCATTGACAATATTTTTATTTCCTGTTCCCCCTCCCCGACAACCTTATTGCCCTTCCAATAACTTATAGCACCAATTTCGCCATCGGTCCCCGTAAATTTTTTCTCCATATTGGGATCCTTTTTAGACCAAGGTGACCAATAATCCATATTTTTCAGGTACTTTAAATATTCGAATACTTCGACCGGAGGCTTTGAAATTATAATCGAACGCGAGACGTCATAGGTTTTAGGTGCCACCATTGACAAAATAATGACCAGAAGAACGATTCCGATTAGTATATAAAGTATTATAGTCATTTGTTTTTCAATGAGTTAGAGGCACATAAATATACTAAAAAAATCATTTCTTCGGTGAGATATATTTCCTTTAATCGTTGACACTTTTCGAATAGATTCAAGTTCATAAAATTAACGATTGATCGTATTTTCAATTCCTTGGTGACTTACTTTTATTTAATGCCATGATAGCGTGCCAGGACGTCGTCTATACTTCGAATCGATTGTTTGGTCCACTTTAATCGTATCGCTAGTTTCTCATCGTCGGTAAGCCCCCAGGAAAGTTTGCTTTTTTTTAATTTTGAGGTTAGTTGGTGTAAAATTATTGCCACCGAAACCGAGATATTCAAACTCTCGGTGAAACCATACATTGGTATTTTTAAAAACGTGTCGGCGCGCTCAAGTACCACATTGCTTAAACCCTCCTTTTCAGTACCAAAGAACAATGCCAATTTATCTGTAATTTCAAATTTTTCGAGCGAACAAGCCGTATGATTAGGGGTAGTAGCCACAATTTGATAGCCGCTTTTTCTTAAATCGTCGATACATTCACTTGCATTTTTATAGCGATAAGTATCAACCCATTGTTGCGCGCCCATAGCTATCTTGTTATCCATTCGATTACCATACCGATTTTCAATTACATGAATCTCTTGAACTCCGAAAACTTCGCAACTGCGAATTACTGCACTACTATTGTGCACCTGAAAGACATCTTCGATCGCTACTGTGATAAATTTCGTTCTCTCTTCTAGAACCTCTAGAAAACGGTCTTTACGTGCCTGACTAATAAAATTTTCCAAATAGGATAAAAGGTGCTGGTCTTTCATAAATCGAATATAATAAAAAGTCTATTTTTATATTGATGAAAAAAATTGTCGTCTTAACGGGTGCCGGAGTGAGTGCTGAAAGTGGACTTAAAACTTTTAGGGATGCCGATGGGCTCTGGGAAGGCCACGATATACAAGAAGTTGCTTCCCCGGAAGGTTTTGCGCAAAACCCTGCCGGGGTGCTTGATTTTTATAATCAAAGACGTCGGCAATTGTTAAACGCGGTTCCTAATAAGGCGCATCTCGCACTGGTCGATTTGGAAAAATATTTTGAAGTGACCATCATAACACAAAATGTGGATGATTTGCATGAACGCGCCGGTAGTACCCATGTGATGCACTTACATGGTGAATTGTTAAAAGTCAGATGTACGCAGCGGGAGGATCTTATATTAGATTGGAAAGAAGATCTTCATCTCGGGGATTTGAGCGCACATGGTTATCAATTGAGGCCCCATATTGTATGGTTTGGTGAGCAAGTTCCCTTGTTGGAGCGAGCTGCCCATATTACAGCCAGGGCAGATATACTAATAATTATCGGAACCTCGATGCAGGTCTATCCGGCTGCGAGTCTTGTCAACTATGCCGATCCGGGGAGTTCTATTTATTTTATCGATCCCAAACCCAGTCTGGTCAAGCACCATTTTCCCAGACTCGAAGTAATTCCCGAAACAGCAGCCAAAGGCGTTCCTACTCTGGTCGCCGATTTAATTGGTAAAATACGCTCGTTTGGTCGGCCCAGGCTATAATTGCCTGTCTTTCGGATTGACTAAGCCGAAACCTTCTATGTGCCCATAAATAGCTTTGTAGCGGCATTTTTTTGGAGTCAACGGTTTGTTTGATCGTTACCAACTTCCGGTCTTTCATTTTTGGCGAATACCCGGCCCATTCCGAAAAATTCAAGGCAACCTTCCCTTGCTTAATATCACGTGCCAGCCAAAATGAAATTGGGGCTACATTGTTATACCAAGGATAATTCGTGTTATTACTATGGCAGTTATAACAGGTTTGGGTGAAGACCTCCATTACTTCCTTAGAAGGATTTGTTTCGGCAAGAAAGACTGCACTATGATCGCCTTGGGAACTATTTTTTTTAGGTCTGTAAAACTGCATTAATACCAGCACTGCCAATAACATTGGCGCTAATTTTTTTGCTAATTTCATCATATTAAATTTGAGGCTTGACGAATGTACGATTTTGTGGATAAAACCGAAATTTACGAGCTATTAAATTATGTTGATGCTACTAGAAAAAAAAGAAAGGAAGTAGCCTCCATGGTCCTTAACAACCCGGATTTATTGGGACCGCTACTGACCATTGGCTTTCAAAACCAACACCCAATTTCAAGCAGGGCCTTTTGGATACTGGAATATGTGGCCAAGGAAAATCTAGCAGTTCTTCTACCTTATCTGGATGAGTTTACGGCAAAACTTGGGGAAATCGGTTTAGATGCTTCGGTTCGTGCCGCGGCAAAGATTTCTGAATGCCTTCTCTTGGCCTATTTTTCAAAGGCCAAGAATACAGTGCAAAAGGTGATGACGATCACACATTTAGTGCATATGACAAGCAACTGCTTTGACTGGCTTATAGGAGACCAAAAGGTGGCCGTGAAGGCCTATTCAATGACCTGCTTATTGCTTTTGGGAAGAAAATTCGATTGGATCCATCCTGAATTGACGTTGGTATTAACCGAAAATTACGCCCACGGTAGTGCCGCTTACCAGGCAAGAGCACGGATAACCCTTAAGAAAATAAATAAGGAATATCGTCAACGTTTGCGCTGTTAAGCGAGCTTTTGTGTAATGGCAAATGTGCTTTTTGCATCGAAACTTAAACCTATAAACTTTTTAAACTCCCTGACTTATAAGTATATTTACGGCTTGTTATTATAAACTATTCCAAAGCCGATGTCATTAAATCCATTAAATGCTATTTCCCCAATTGATGGACGTTACAGAAATAAAACTGCGAGTTTGGCCCCTTTTTTTTCCGAAGAAGCCCTTATTAAATATCGGGTGCGGGTAGAAATCGAATATTTTATCGCCCTGTGTAAGATACCGTTGCCGCAACTTGCCGATTTCGATGATTCTGAATTCAAGCACCTTCGTGCTATTTATCAAGATTTTACAATTGCAGATGCCTTGGCAATAAAAGAAATTGAAAAAACGACGAACCATGATGTAAAAGCGGTCGAATATTTTGTAAAAGCGGCTTTTGAGAAAATGGGGATATCAGAATTCAAAGAATTCATACACTTTGGTTTGACATCCCAGGATATCAACAATACGGCCATTCCCCTTTCCATCAAGGAAGCCGTAAACAAAGTATATGTACCACAGTATTTTGCGCTCCTGAATAAATTGAAACAATTGGTGAGCGAATGGGCCGATATCCCAATGTTGGCGCGTACCCATGGACAACCGGCCTCTCCTACTCGATTGGGCAAGGAAGTTGATGTGTTTGTACATCGCCTTGAGGAGCAGTTTACCCTATTAAATGATATCCCCAGTGCAGCCAAATTTGGCGGTGCCACAGGAAATTACAATGCGCACAAGGTAGCCTATCCAAAAGTTGACTGGCGAGAATTTGGGCGAAAATTCGTGCATGGCCTGGGGCTTTACCACTCGTTCCCCACCACACAAATCGAGCATTATGATCACATGGCGGCCCTCTTTGATGCCTTAAAAAGAATAAATACCGTATTAATCGATTTAAACAGGGATTTTTGGACGTATGTCTCGATGGATTATTTTAAACAACAAATAAAAGAAGGTGAGGTTGGATCCTCCGCCATGCCCCATAAGGTAAATCCAATCGATTTTGAAAACTCCGAAGGTAATTTAGGTATGGCAAACGCTCTTTTTGAACATTTGTCTGCCAAGTTGCCGATATCCCGATTACAACGCGATTTGACCGATAGTACCGTTTTAAGAAATGTAGGGGTCCCCTTTGCGCATACCATATTGGCTTTTCAGTCGACACTTAAAGGACTTGACAAATTGTTGCTGAACAAAGAAAAATTCGAACAAGATCTTGAAAACAACTGGGTAGTAGTCGCCGAGGCGATCCAGACCATTTTGAGGCGTGAGGGTTATTCGAATCCGTATGAGGCTTTGAAAGGGCTGACCCGGACCAATGAAAAAATCAACCAACAAACCATTGCAGGTTTTATCGATACCTTGAGCGTCTCTGAGGAAATAAAAACTGAATTGAAGGCTATTTCCCCAAGTAATTATACGGGGATATAAACGAGTAGGCTCCGCGAATCAACGTCGGTAAAAATAGCCTACAAATGTGGGCCCAAGGATCCTATCCCTTGAATAATTCACCGATTTCCTTCAAACCTTCACCCTTGTAATCAGATTTTTGAATCGCTTGAAGTAGCTCAATCATATGTGCCGGATTCATTTTTTTTCCTAAAACCCGAATCAACGCAAAGCCTTTATCATCGCTGTTTCCAAAAATAATAACCTCATCAATAGCGTCTTCGGTCCCCAAATACTTAACCGTCGCCTTACCGAAGCTCGTGTTCATCTTCATTAGCTCGGTAAACTTTCGATTGTTCAAGATGGCATTTACGTTGGATTTTTCAGTTTTATAGGCAGCCGCATTTGACGCATTCTTTTTAAATGCCAGGATATTCAACTTCCTCAAAGAATGCAAAGCTTCCCTTTGTGATTCGGTAAGGTCGGCATCATCAAGATTCAGAATACTGGTCGGTACATCCAGCGACAGGAAGTTGGGATTTTCAGAATTATCAACATAATACTCTTGTAAACTTTGGGTCGAGGAACATGCGGCCAATGCCATCAATACGACCATATATAAGCTTGATTTAATAGTTTTCATAGTCTGTCTATTTTATTATTTTCTAACCTTATTTAGCGATTTAGCGATCACTCTTATTACCGGCCTGGTTCAATTCCTTAGGTAGGTTCATTTGTTTGGTCAAGGAGCTTATTTTATTAAGATCAATGTCACCAGTCAAGGATACCAGGACACTTTCAAATTTTCTTCCGTTTTTTCCAAAATCATCATGGTCAATACCCGAAACGAACATCAATAGTTCGGCAACATGGTCGTCATCCTTGCCGTTTCTAATATAAAACTTAATATTGGTATCCTTATCCTTAACGCGCATAAGTTCTTCCAATGAGGCTGATTTCAAATATCTGTTCACGGTAACCCCCATGTCGGCCGAAACTTCTTTGTCCTCCGTCACAAAAACACGAATACCATTGAGACCTTGGGCAATGTCACTAAAATTCTGGGCGTCTTGATCGTCTTTATCGTGTGCCGCTAAATTTCCTGCCAACCGGATCAGCCCCTTATTGACCGTTATAGAACCTACGTGGTCCATATCTTCATATTTGTCGAAGATCGATTGAGAAAATACAAGTACTGGTAAGATGGCAAAAACGAATACTAAAATAATTTTTTTCATGATTGTTGATTTTTTGACCTACCATAAGGCAGGCAGATTGATGAATATGAATTGATATATGGAATCAATGTTCGTTGGCATGATTACAACACACATGCCAACGGCCATTGAGTAATAATTATTTGTTTTTCTTTCCGGCTTCGTTCAATTCTTCGGGAAGATTCATTTTTTTAGTCAGCGAGCCAATTTTGTTCAAATCGATATCCCCTGTCAAGGAAAGCAATACGGTCTCGAATTTTCTTCCGTTTACCGATACATCGGCCCCAGAATCTTTTATACCGGTGACGAACATAAGCAGTTCACTTACGTGATCTGAATCTTTCCCCTGCCGAATATAAAATTTAACGTTGGCATCCTTGTCCTTCACCCGCATCAACTCCTCTAACTTGGCCGATTTGAGATATTTATCGACATTTGATTTCATATCTGAGGAAACTGATTTATCTTCTGTTATAAAGACTTTGAGATTGTTCAAACTTTTGGCAATATCCATAAAATCCTTGGCCTCCGGGTCGTCAACCTCCACATCGATCTTACTCAATAAATTGAACATACTTTTGTTGACTACCACAGCACTAACATTATCCAAATCTTCATATTTATCGAACAAAGACTGTGAAAACCCGATTATGGGTGCTATTGCCATTACGGTTACTATTAGGAACTTTTTCATTGTTTTCTTTTTTTAATTGTTATTGTAAATTTTTTGTTTTGTTGCTTCAAACTCTTTCAAATAGGCCACTTTTTCAGTGCCCCGGCTTAAATTTTCGGCCAAGAGATCTAATGCTTTTTTGGTTTGATTGTAAGCATATTCCGCCTCTTTTTGTTCTTGGTAACGGTTACCAAAATAGATTCCAAATACCATAACTACCACCGCGGCAACGGAAACCCACCGATAGTATCTTCTACTCATGCCATGATTTCTCGGGAGCGGAACCTGTCTGGTAAAACGTTCTTCCTTAGCCTTGACGACATAGCGGAACATCGGGATGTATTGCTCAAGATGTGCTGCTACGATTGGTTGTGAGAAGTAGGTCCTTAGGGCTTCCTCTTCTGCTAAGGTCGCAGTGGCCTCAAAATACTTTTCCAATAATTTTTCTATTTTATCCGATTCCATAACTGTGTTTTTGTATTAATTTTTCCCTTACCGTTTTACGTGCCCGGGATAAAGCGACACGTATTGCCGTCGGTTGCATGTCTAAAAGTGTGCCAATCTCATCAAAATCATATTCTTCGACATCACGTAATTGCAACACCATTTTTTGCTGTTCGGGCAACTCATCCAATATTTTTGCCACCCATTCCACACTATCTTTGGCCTCCACCTCACTTTGCAGAGATCGATGGTCAGTATAATTACTATGAACCAAAGTCAAATTTCCCGCTTGTTTTGATTTTAACCTGTCCAAACAAAAATTTTTTGTCATCGTCATAGCGAAGGCTTCCACATTGTTATAACTGTCCATCACTTGGTTCTTCGACCATAACTTGAGCAAGATCTCTTGCGTGGCATCCTCCGCCTCCTCCGTTGAGACCAACAATCGTTTTGCTAGCCTGAACAGCTTGTCTTTAAAAGGCATTACCACATTTAAGAATTCCGCCTGTTTCATTTTTGGTTGTTTTCTAAATCGCTTCTAAGTGATTCTTACATGCAAGACGACAGACAACGAATATTGTTACAATTAATTTTTTTTTCTTCGCAATGTCAGTATTTTAGACAACCGTAAACTGATGGTTTACGTATGTAATACAAGATACTAAATTAAGACCCCATCTTTTGTCTTTGTTGTTGGAACGATACTTGATATGTAGGTGTTTTAATGAATTTCTTAAATTTAAAAAACAGCTATGAAAAAATATGTTTTATTATTCCTTTCGATAGGGCTTTCAATTACCTCCTGTAAAAAAAATAACGATGATAATGTACTAGTTCCCAATGCCGACGTTACGGTACAGAATTTTATGTGGAAGGCAATGAATCTTTGGTATTTTTGGCAATCTGATGTGGCCAACTTATCAGATACGAAATTCCCTAATACCCCTGAAGGCAACACTGCCTACAATGATTTTTTAACCACAGAGAGCGATCCTGGTGCGTTTTATGACAATCAATTGCTCTTTACCGAAGATCGGTTCAGCTTTTATAACGAGGATTATAAAGAACTTACACAATCTTTGGCAGGCATTTCAAAAAGCAACGGACTTGAATTCGGGCTCGTTCGCTTTTCGGGAAGCGACGATGTTTTTGGATATGTGCAATATATTATTCCCAACTCGGATGCTGCGACCAAAGCCATAGCCAGGGGTGATATTTTTACTGGGGTCGACGGAACAACTTTGACCGTGAATAACTATATCGATCTGCTTTTCGGCGATAACGATACCTACACCTTGAATATGGCGAATATTGCCAATGGGACGATTACACCGAACAGTGATGAAGTAATACTAACAAAACAGGAATCACTTGCCGAAGACCCTATATTTATTGATAAGATTTTTGAGATCAATGGCGAGAAAATAGGGTACTTGATGTATAATCAATTTACCAACGAATATGATGAAGCCCTGAATGATGTTTTCGGTGCCTTTAAAGCCGGGGCCATAACCAGTTTGGTGCTCGATCTTCGCTATAACCCTGGGGGGTCGGTAAATACGGCCCGATTACTGTCAAGTATGATCTATGGTGCCAATACACAGGATGTATTTCTAAAAGCCCGTTATAATCTCAAATATCAAACCTACCTTGAGGATAATAATGTCGAATTGAGAGATTTCTTTGCCGACAAAACGGGAGCGGGGACGACATTAAATTCACTCGATTTAAGCAAAGTCTACATTTTGACCACCAATGGAACGGCATCTGCCAGTGAACTGGTAATCAACGGACTTGCGCCCTATTTGGATGTTGTTCAAATAGGAGAAACCACCCGGGGCAAGAATGAATTTTCTGTGACCATGGTCGATGATAAAGGAAACGATTACATTTATAATCCTCAGCGAATAGCGAATATTAATCCCGATAATATTTGGGCCATTCAACCGCTCATCGGGCGAAATGAAAACGCCGCTGGATTTTCAGACTATACGGCTGGTTTGGTTCCCGATATTGTCTTAGCCGAAGATTTGGAAAATCTTGGCATCCTAGGTGATCAAAATGAACCTTTATTAGCAAGGGCCATTCAAGATATTACGGGGGTCACAGGTAAAATGGATTTTACGGTCGGTATGCCCGCAAAGCCTTTGACAAGTACCAAAATGTTTACGCCTATCAAGGATAATATGTTTGTAGATAAACCAGCAGGCGTAAATTTTAAATAAGGGAATAAGAATTTGAAAGCCGCATCAATAAATTTTGATGCGGCTTTTTCTATAAGCTAAAGTTTATTCCGGCGCGGACATTCCTTCCTCTTGAGGTATAACCGGTAATCTCGATATATTCTACGTTAAGCATATTAGATATGCCTATAAAAACCCTTAATTTACCTGGCCAAACCTCATAGTTCGCGAATAAGTCCACTAATGAATAGCTCGGTAGGTTCAAATCTTCAAAATTACTGAAATCGGTATCCCGTCTGCTACCGGTCATTGAATAATCGAACGATGCATACATTCTATCCGAAACCTCATATCCCAATGAAGCATTGACCTTATGTTTAGGAATGCGTATGCCTAGGTCACCCTTTCGCTGTGTAAAGGCATAATTGCCCAAAAATTGTATTTTTTCAATAGGCTTCCATTGAACCTCGACCTCAACACCTTGTGCCCGTATGGTTGACGTAGCGTTCAAATAACTTTGTGTCAGGTTATTATAAATCACGGCATTTTCTTCCAGTATATTAAAATAAACGGCGCTAAGACGAAACTGGTGGGGAATATCATATTCAAATCCACTTTCAAGCGTCTTATTCACCTCAGGTCCCAATTCAGGATTGGCACCAAACTCCCCGAACAATTGATTCAAAGACGGGGTTATGTAGGCAGTGGCATAGGAACCTAGTATTTTTAGGTAGCCCTTTGATGTCCTCACTCTAAAAGATGGATTGAAATTGTACACAAAATGGTCACCATATCCGGAATGATGGTTCAAACGCGTGCCTAGATTTATATTAAAACCAAAAGGGGATACATAGACTAAATTGGCATAGGGATCCAATAGGGTAAAATCTTTTAACGAGGCAGACTTGGTTTGATCCTTAATATAACTCAAACCCATAATGGTATAATACACATTATTGATATTGAGCTTATTATATAGGTCGATCGAATAATTATTTCCGTTGAAGGTACCCGGATAGTTACTGATATTTTTGGAATCAAATTCGGCGTACGCTAAATTAAAATGCATTTCACCCATTAGATAGGAAAATTCAGAGGAAATACCACTTCGTTTTTGCTCGCTTTTAAATTGATACGGGGCATCGATCAGTCCAAATGATTCATCATAATCTGTGCGTAGTTTGGTCTGATTGCCAAAGATGTTTATTTTAAACGATTTCGAAATTTGGTACCCTAAATTCATATCGGTCCCGAAAACTGAAAATATATCTGGTTCATTCTTTTTTGTAACCAGTGCCGACAAACCTTCAGAAAATCGATTTGAGAAGCCAAGGCGATATGTAAATTTATCAAGTGTTCCACTAAGATTAATGCCATTGTAGGAACTTGCTAGGTTGTAGTTCTGATCCTGGACGGTTTGGTTTGTTCCACGACTTGTCTCAACATTCAACGACGCTCTCTTGCGCGATGCTTGTTTGGTCGTAATACTAATGACGGCAGTCGCTGCATTGGCCCCATATAATGTACTGGCCGCTCCTTTGATAATTTCAATTGATTCGATATTGGCCGTAGATAGCAGTCGCAAATCAAATTCTTGTGAAAAGGAAGAAGGGTCTGCCACACGAATGCCGTCAATGAGCACAAGCACTTGTCTTCCTCTTCCACCTCGGACATAGACCCCCAATACAGCCCCTTCCCTGCCCCTACTACCACCAATCTCAATGCCGCTTTTATCATTAATAATTTCAGCGACGGTTTTGCCCTGTTGGCGCAGGATTTCTTGAGATGTTATGCGAATGACCGTTTTACCCGAGTTCTCCCTTTTCAGTTCAAAACGGGAATCACTTACCACTACCTCATCCAACCTTTGGACATTGAGGGTGTCATTGTGCTGTCTTTGTGCTAGACAAGATGCACTCGCCAAAACCACAAGCACCAGGCTTATACTATTTTTGTTCATTCTGTTTCAAAGAATAATCGGACGCGCGGTAGGTCTATACCCAAACAAAGATCAAGTTCTCAGTCATTCCAAACCCTTATCCCGAAAGTTTAACAATTTTTATTTGAAATTTGGCAGGTCTCCTGACTTGCGCACTAGCACCAACCTTCCCATATATTGAAACAATTTCAGCATCTGTCCAAATTTGACAGTTGATGAAGTTCGTTCATCTTACACAGTGGTATCTTGAAGAAGGTGCTAGTCGTCTGCCCGATGGCTATCGAGATCTCTGACTAAGCTTACAGTTGCGGGAACAGTTCCAGAATAGTTGAGTACGAATTTCGATTTATGCAGCGGGATGAAAATGCCCGGAAACTTAAATTCACAAATCAAAAAGTGCAAATTACATCACTGGATTCCCTTTTAATTTCATTACTTCAAAAGTGATAAAAACCAAAATTCAGAACCAAAGTAAACATTTTGTTTAAACTTTCTAGCAAAAGATTAAATAATACTATTTTTGACAGAATACAAAAACTCCGAATTGAAAAGAATCATTTTCTTAGCTCTCTTATTAAGTATCATTGGATGTAAAAACAAACAAAAAACAGATATACCGCTTGCGGCCGATACGATAAAGACGTCGCTCACCTATGCAAAAGGATTTTCGATCGAGAAATCAAATACGGGTTTAACCATCCTAAAAATTAGTTCTCCCTGGCCTGATGCAAAAACCGAATTTACGTATGCCTTGGTCCCAAAGGATAAAATGTCCGCCATATCCTTGAACAGGGACGCGTACGATGCCATCGTCGAAGTTCCTGTGAATACGATTGTGGTCACCTCAACTACTCATATTCCTGCATTGGAATCACTTGGGGTACTTGACCACTTAGTGGGTTTCCCTGATACTGATTACATATCCTCAAAAAATGCCCGTCGACGAATTACCGAAGGAAAGATCAAAGATTTGGGCAACAGTGAGGCCCTGAATACTGAGATGGTCATAGAACTGCATCCCGATGTCGTAATTGGTTTTGGAATGGGCGGTCAGGACAAAGCATATAAAACCATACAACTCTCGAACATTCCCGTAATCTATAATGGCGATTGGACCGAGGAAACCCCACTGGGAAAAGCCGAATGGATAAAATTTTTCGCACCTTTTTTTCAATTGGAAAATAAGGGCGATGAACTGTTCAAGGAAATAGAATCTGCCTATTTGAGCGCCAAAACGTTGGCCCAAAAAGTCACTACCAAACCAACGGTCCTAAGCGGGGCGTTGTACAAGGATGTCTGGTATTTGCCTGGTGGAAAAAGTTGGGCGGCCACGTTTTTAGATGATGCCAATGCCACTTATTTATGGAGAAATACCCAAGAAACCGGAAGCCTTTCCTTAAGCATTGAAAGCGTATTGGATATAGGGCGACAAGCCGATTTTTGGGTTTCCCCTTCTCAATTTACCTCCTATCTTCAGATGGAGGAAGCGAATCGTCATTACTTACAATTTAAGGCCTTCAAAAATAAGAAAATTTATACTTTTGCCAGTACCAAAGGGGAAAGCGGTGGCTTATTGTACTATGAATTGGCGCCACAAAGGCCCGATTTGGTATTGAAAGACCTCATTTACATTTTTCATCCCGAACTTTTACCGGACCATCACTTGTTCTTTTTTAAGCCACTCGAATAATTGCATAACATTAAAACATATCGCTGGCCCTTTCTGACACTACTTCTGGTACTTGTGTTCTCTTTTATCATAAGTATTAGCCTAGGCTCGGTGTCTATCCCATTAAAAGATACTTTCAATATCATTTTTGGTAGTACTGGCCAACATGACGCCTGGCGTTATATTATTTGGAATTACAGGGTTCCAAAAGCCTTGACGGCCATATTGGCCGGTGGCGGGCTCGCACTAAGTGGTCTATTGATGCAAACTTTGTTCCGCAACCCGTTGGCAGGACCCTTTGTGCTTGGTATTAGTTCAGGAGCCAGTTTGGGCGCAGCGGTACTGATCATGGGCTCGTCTGTATCATCGGGACTTTTTGCATTTGGAATCGTAAATGACATAACCCTTGCCATAGCGGCCAGTATGGGAAGTTTTATGGTATTGATGGTAGTCATTGCCATGGCATCCCGGGTAAAGGATACCATGGCATTATTGATCATTGGCCTTATGTTTGGTAGTATTACGGCAGCAATCGTTAGCATTTTAGCCTATTTTACGAATGCCGAAAAATTACAGCAATATATTTATTGGTCGTTCGGAAGTGTCGGAAATCTTTCTTGGGAACAATTACTTTTACTGTTTTTCTTCGTTTCCTTCGGATTATTGCTAAGTATCTTTTCGATTAAATCATTAAATGCTTTATTACTGGGTGAAAATTACGCCCGAAGTCTGGGCATCAATATTAAAAAATCGCGCTATTTTCTTATCTTCATAACGGGCATATTGGCTGGAAGTATCACAGCCTTTTCAGGACCCATTGCTTTTATCGGACTTGCCGTTCCGCATTTGACACGACAGATTTTCAAGTCTACCGACCATAAAGTTTTGATCCCGGCGGTTATTCTGTATGGGGCGATCATAATGCTCGTTTGTGATGCCATAGCCCAATTGCCTGCGTCGGCCAGTGTACTACCTATTAATGCCATTACTAGCATTATTGGGGCGCCCGTGGTTATTTGGTTGTTGGTGAGAAAGCGAAAAATGGTATTTTAATGGCAGAAATTAAAAAACAAAGCTACGCCCTTGAGGCCATTCAATTGGCCATTGGCTATTCAAAAGGCAGGGAACAAATCGCAATTGCCAAGGACATCGAATTCAAGTCGACGGTAAGCGAGTTGATAGGGATTGTGGGTGCCAATGGCATCGGGAAATCAACCTTGTTGCGAACTTTAGGAAAGGTTCAAGGCGCGTTATCAGGAAACGTTCAAATACATGGCAAGGATTTGGAAGCCTACAGCGCCTTGGAATTGGCTACGGTAATCAGTGTCGTGTTGACAGAGCCCATTGCTTCTAAAAACATGACTGTTGAAGAGTTGGTAGCCTTGGGCAGACAACCTTATACCAATTGGATCGGGACTTTATCAACCCATGACCGGTTGAAAATAGAAGAAGCCCTGGCAA
>JALHST010000098.1 GCA_022865355.1 Maribacter sp.
AATTCAAGTCCACCCAGGTATCCGGGGAAGTGAGTTTCACCGATTTGGCAAAACGGCAAGTAATCAATTCATACCCATTGTCTAGTGAGTTCGTTTTTGAACACAGCTACGCCAATTATGACGGGGATAAGCGCGCATTGGAAAATGACCTGGTATCTTTATTGAATTTGGCGGCGGTACCTTTTCCCTCAAATGAACAAATGGTCTACGACACCGGGGAAGATCTCAAATTAAAATTGAAAACTATTTTAACGCAACAACAATTTTAGCGATAAACGACCCCGAAAACCTTTCGGGGTTTTTTTATAAATATTTATTTAAATCAATCTCAATGATACCGCCATGTGAATCGTGAGCAACGACTATCCCATTGCGTATAATCAGTAATTGTGGGGATTGGTGTAAGACTTTGAATCTTTTCCCGACCTCATTTGAAAGTTCCCTAAAACGATGCAGATCTAGATAGTATAGGTCGGCTTTGTCTTTATCATGTGTAATATCCTTGCCGAACCTATTGAGCACCATACGACTGGTTCCACAGATTGTTGAATGTTTGAATATCATTTGTGTCCTGGAGAGCGATTTCTGTGCAATTTCATCAAGCTGTTCGCTCGTGGTCAATGCGATCCATGACACTGTATTTTTCGATGTTTCCTCCATCTTTTTTTTACTCCCAAATAAATTATTGAACATACTCATTTTATAACTTTAGATCATTGGTCGAAGAAATCCTGAATCCTTTCTAGCTGACGATATGTCCTATTTTTATTGCCCATATCAGCCATTTTGTCCGCTAAACGGTATTGGTAGGATTGTTGACTTCCTTATATACAAAATAGGCGTTAACAATATAATACTCAAACTATATGAACTTTAATAACTTCACCATAAAGGCCCAAGAGGCCATCCAACGGGCACAACAGATCGCACAGGAGATGGGGCATCAGCAAATTGAAAATGAACATATTTTTAAGGCGATTTCAGAGGTCGAAGAAAATGTACTTCCATTCATTCTTAAAAAACTAAACGTAAACCTGCCTTTGCTTCATCAAATTTTGGATAAGGAAATGACAACGTTCCCGAAGGTTTCCGGTGGCGAAATCATGGTTTCCCGTGAGGCCGGCAAGACCTTGAATGAAGCCAACATCATTGCCAAAAATATGGAAGATGAATATGTTTCCATTGAGCATTTGATTATGGCAATATTTAAATCGAAAAGTAAAGTTGCACAAATTCTTAAGGATCAAGGGGTTACCGAAAAAGACTTAAAATCGGCGATAGAGGAATTACGGGGTGGCGGCAAGGTTACCTCGCAAAGTGCTGAAGAAACCTATAATTCCTTAGAGAAATATGCCAGAAATTTGAACCAATTGGCCGATAACGGCAAACTAGATCCCGTCATAGGCCGTGATGAGGAAATTCGGCGGGTATTACAAATACTATCGCGACGTACAAAAAACAACCCGATGCTCGTTGGTGAGCCGGGCGTGGGTAAGACCGCGATCGCCGAAGGCTTGGCGCACCGAATTATTCAAGGCGATATCCCTGAAAATCTCAAAGACAAAGTTATCTACTCATTAGATATGGGTGCCTTGATCGCGGGAGCGAAATACAAGGGTGAATTTGAAGAGCGACTCAAAGCCGTCATCAAGGAAGTTACTTCCTCCGATGGAAATATCGTTCTCTTCATCGACGAAATTCACACCCTTATTGGCGCTGGTGGCGGTCAAGGAGCCATGGATGCCGCCAACATATTGAAACCTGCCTTGGCACGGGGCGAACTGCGGGCCATAGGTGCTACAACCCTTGACGAATATCAAAAGTATTTTGAAAAGGACAAGGCGTTGGAGCGCAGATTTCAAAAAGTAATGGTCAATGAACCGGATACTGAAAGCGCGATATCAATTCTTCGGGGAATCAAGGAAAAATACGAGGCCCATCACAAGGTCAGGATCAAGGATGAGGCCGTAATTGCAGCGGTCGAGCTCTCTCAGCGTTATATAACAAACCGGTTTTTACCCGATAAGGCTATCGACCTTATGGATGAAGCTGCATCGAAATTACGTATGGAAATCAATTCAAAACCCGAAGAACTTGACGTACTCGACCGAAAAATTATGCAACTTGAAATCGAAATCGAGGCCATTAAACGTGAGGATGACAAAGCAAAGCTCAAGTCACTAAACTCGGATCTTGCCAACATCAAGGAAGAGCGTAATGAGCTATTTGCCCAATGGGAAAGTGAAAAGAGCGTGGTCGACAATATTCAAAAGACTAAGCAGGATATTGAGAATTACAAGGTTGAGGCCGACCGCGCCGAGCGCAATGGCGATTATGGTCAAGTTGCCGAACTCCGCTATGGTAAAATTAAGGATGCCCAAGAAAAATTGGAAAAGCTTCAAATTGAATTGCGGGAACAACAACATTCCGGAACCCTCATAAAAGAGGAAGTTACCAGTGAGGATATTGCAGAAGTGGTAGCAAAATGGACCGGGATTCCGGTAACCAAAATGTTGCAATCGGAACGTGAAAAACTATTGCAACTTGAAGAAGTACTTCATAAGCGGGTCGTAGGCCAAGACGAGGCCATACAAGCGGTCTCCGACGCTATTCGAAGAAGCAGGGCCGGACTTCAGGATGCGAAGAAGCCTATAGGCTCTTTTCTATTCCTTGGTCCAACGGGGGTTGGTAAAACCGAACTCGCCAAAACCTTGGCGGCTTATCTTTTCGATGATGAAAATGCCATGACTCGCATTGACATGAGCGAATATCAGGAAAGTCATTCTGTAAGTCGTTTGGTCGGAGCACCTCCGGGATATGTGGGATACGAAGAAGGCGGCCAATTGACCGAGGCGGTGCGTCGCAGACCCTACTCGGTTGTTCTTTTGGATGAGATCGAGAAAGCCCATCCCGATACCTTCAACATATTATTGCAAGTATTGGATGAGGGAAGATTGACCGATAATAAGGGAAGGATGGCCGATTTCAAGAATACCATCATCATCATGACCAGCAATATGGGCAGTCATATCATTCAGGAAGCCTTCGAGAATACCAAAAATCTTCACAGTGCCGCAGAGGCCGCTCGGGTGGAAGTTCTTGGGTTGCTAAGAAGAACGATCCGTCCCGAATTCTTAAATAGGATCGACGATATCATAATGTTCACCCCATTAAGCAAAGGAGACATCCTTGAAATCATAAAACTTCAGCTCAACCAGTTGAAAAAAATGGTAGCGAAGCAGAACATAACTATTGACGCAACCGAAGAGGCCATAACCTACTTGGCCAATAAAGGGTATGATCCGCAGTATGGCGCGCGACCGATCAAAAGGATGATCCAAAAAGAGATTCTTAATAATCTTTCAAAAGAATTATTAAGCGGAACCATAAAGTCGGATAGCGTCGTGCTCATTGATTCCTTCGACGACGGCCTGGTTTTTAGAAACCAGAGTGAACTTGTAGAGTAATTTTGTAAATAATTTGGTAAGACATCCGCCCAAAGCAAAACTTTGGGCGGATGTCTTTTTTTATCAACATTATATACCATACAGTATATAGATTTTTTATATTCGTAAAAAATAGCCGACCATGACCTCCAAAGCCGAAAAAACAACAAAATACATTATCGAGACAGTTGCTCCCATCTTTACCAAACAGGGCTTTGCAGGAACCAGCATGAGGGACCTTACCGAAGTGACGGGCCTAACGAAAGGTGCCCTATACGGCAATTTTGAGAATAAGGAAGCCCTAGCACTTGCCGCCTTTGAATACAATAGCAATCTTTTATTAGCGGCAATTGATGAGCAACTTAATTACGAGGGGACCTCGCTAGAGAAGCTCTTTGTGCTTACCCAATTTTATCGCAATTACGATATCTTTACAAAGGAAATGGGCGGTTGCCCCATTTTAAAGGTGGGCGCCGACGCACAATATAACAATAGCCTGTTGGCCGCCGCCGCTAGGGAAACCCTTAAAACCGTTGAGGGAAAAATAGCCGTTGTTCTTGAAAATGGCGTCAATAAAAGCGAACTCAAGCTTCCGGTTACACCACTGCAGTTCGCCAAACAGCTATTTACCATGCTTATGGGAGCCGTGGCGATGGCAACCATCACCGAAGATCGCAAATATTTAGTGAATACCGTTGCTTATATCGATGTGCTTATCAATAGGGAAATCAAAAAATAGCCTTATCCCGTTTACTACAAAATGATTCAAAAATAAATTGCCCTTTGGAATTCTTTCGATTTCAAAGGGCAATTTTCTATCTGAACAGGGTTTTTAATTCCCTATAACCCTGAATATCCATGTTTTGTCAGGATATTTTCCTCCTAATTTAGAATCCCTGGCTTTTCGCGCCTCACCCATGGTATCATATCTTCCCAGATAGACATAATTGTAATTTTTAGGGCCGGTGACAAATGAATTCGGTTGCAAGCCTTTTGCAGTAAGGTCTTTCATAAAGGCTTCGTAATACTTCTTGGTGCCAAATACATTCGCTATCAAATAGTAACCGGGTTCGATACCGCTTGCTGACTTGACTTCTTCATATTTTTCGTCGGTCTTCGGCTTGTCAGCTTCCTGTTGCGCCAAATTTTCCAATTCGGCTTGCTTCTTGATCGCTTCCTCTTCGGCAATCTTAATTTGATTTAACGAATCTTGTTTGCGCTCTAAATCTCGTCTTTGGGCGGCCACTATGGCGTCTGCCTCCTTCTTGCGGTTAATGGAATCTTGCAGGCGTCCCTGCTCCAGTTTTTGATTTTGGGCCAGGGCTAGTGAATCCCGTTGTTGTCTGCGATCTTTTCTTGTTAGGACTACGGCCTCGGCCTCTTTCAAATTGGCAAGTGAATCTTTTACTTTCTTTTCATTTGCTTTATTCAGTCTTTCGGTTTCCTTGGCCTTTTCCTGGGCTGCCAAGGCCTGCTCTTTTTCGAGATTTTCCTTTAATTTTTCATCTTGGAGTTCCTGATCGGTTAGTATCGGTTTTTCAGCCAATTCCAAATTATAGTCCGTTACCGCAAATCTTTCTTCAGGAGTACCTAAAAAATAGGCTGCCATGATCTCAAAGGAAGGTTTTTTTGTATTAATCGAGGCACTCGTTCCAAATTCGGCAAGTGCACCTAGCGATAACCGTTCAAATAACGTTGCACCTCCCCCAATGCCTACCCCATAAAAATTATTATATCCCAGTTGTGCCCAATATTTTCGGGTATTGAACAGTGTATTTATCCCAATTTGATTGGCCTCGCCAGGGAGGGTCCTCAAATACAATGATGGCCTAAAATACGCATTGGGTTCTTTCATGGTAATGGGAAAATCATAAGACAGCATCCCCATAAAAATTTTATCGGCCCTATCGGTATTACTTTCATTCAGAGCGAAATTATAATCAAAGAGATTTTCGGAAGCAACGCTAAAAGACAAGCCAAGCACCGAGAGTCGAATTCCCGGGGCCATCTGTAAAATAAAATCGTTCGATACCCTTAATTGCGGCAAGGGTATATTGGGATCGATCACAAACCGGTCATCGGCCAATTTTTGTTTAAAACCAAATAGGTTGACTCCAAAAGCAAGTTGGGTGGTGGCATTGAAATTTATGGCATAAGCGTAGTTGATGACTCCCCCTGTATTGAAATATACGCCCGTATTTTGCTGAAAAAAGGCAGCTCCGGCGGCAGAACGGCCGTCAATTCTTCGGGTATAGTTCAAAAATAAGGTTGTTGGGTCCGAGTCGATGCTTTGCCATTGCCAACGCGTCCAGAAAGCCACGGATTCCGGTTCGTTGCGATCCAATGAAAAGGCCGGATTAAACAGACTGGCATTGTACGTAACCAAATTGTGCTGCCTGAGGTCAGCGGGAAGACGCACTTCCTGTCCAAAAACCTCATTAGAAAACAAAATAAGTAGGAAAAGTAGTAGCGTTCTCTGCATATGCAAAAAAACAAAAATCATATGGTTTAAATACTATTTTTAACTTATTTTAGTTCGGAAAGAAGAACTATTTTTGGGAAATTTCATATTTGCCATGGATCATTTTCCCAAGAAGGGTAAAAATCAACCCATTTATTTAGGATGCCTTATGACAATTCATACCAGCACATGAAGAAATTCCGTTGATGAATATACTGCCATATCCTATGGGACGTATAAAAAATGGTATGGCCGCTTTGATTTATTTCGAAACTATCCGTTTTTGTTGCGGTTCAATACACTATTTATTTCTATGCCATTAAAAACCATAACAGACCTTAAAAAGATATCTTAAATAATGAAATCAATTAGAATAGTTCTTTCCTTTATATTTATTATAAGTTTTTTCGGGTGTAAGAATGATCAAAATAAAATGGAAGCGGTCGTTGTAGGTGCATCAGTTTCTACCTTTTATTTTATAAGGCATGCCGAAAAAGATCGTTCAGATCCTGAAAATGTTGATCCCGAACTTTCCCAAAAAGGGTTGGGAAGGGCGATGCATTGGGCCGAGATTCTAAATGATGTCAAATTGGATGAGATCTATACCACCGATTTTGAGCGCACGACCATGACAGCCGCCCCTACCTCAGTAAAAAAAGATATCACAGTAAAGTATTATGACCCTCAAAACCTTGATATAAAACAATTTGAGGTTGATAATCTAAACAAAAATGTATTGGTTGTCGGACATAGTAATACGATTCCCGAAATGGTCAATAAGTTGATAGGTGAGGACAAATATCCCGATATGGACGATAATGACAATGGCAGTCTTTACATTGTCCAAATTGTGAACGGTATACCTACTGACATGCATTTGGTATTCAATTGTAATTGTCCGGCCGGACGATAATGTTTTTAAGCTCGATTTTAGAAAGCAGTTCCAATTTATTTGCCTCGAAAAGACTATCTATTTTCAAAATGGGGGTATTCAAATCCGTTGTTTGATAATTATAATAATCTACGAAGCGTATTCCATTGACATACCGTTCATTGTAAGCTTCCCGTAGTCGCATTCCGCCCCCATCGGTGTGGAATTCATAGGCGAAGTAATCGGGCTTCATGGTTTTCTTATTAAACCAATAGACGTAAATATCATCATGGTCATAACCGCCTCCTTCCTTATCAAAAGTGACTTTAATTTTAAAATAGGCCTTCCCTTTTATAACGGAACTCCCTAATAATTCTTTATTCACTGCCCTATCATTCAATCCATAGGGCAAATAGGCAAAGTAGTGCACCGAATTCACTGAATTCGAATACTTGGTGACCATCGTGTCGTTCAATATGATCAAACTGTCATTTACATAACGTTGAAATTTGCCAGGACCCTTTATATCTACCGTAATCGATGAATCAGTCTTATAGATGCGGCGCATTATGCGTTGGTCATCCTCTTGATCCAAAACATAGGATCTATCTCTGAAATCAAATGAAATATGGCTATTTCGGAAGCGTTCCCCACCGCTCACTGCGATACTCTCGTCAATTATATTCTGGGCCGTTACGGTATTTGATTTCTTTCCAAGACAAGAAACCAAGACCGTAAACACGATAAGTATGTAGATCTTTTGCATAGTGGTGTTTTACAAATAGTTCGTAAATTATAGACAATCTTACCAATTTTTTGGCAATATTTAATTTGCCTGAAATTTAAAGATAGATTTGTTCCTTATTTTTGTGTTCGTATGCAGCAAAAAATCAATATCAAGAATAAAAGGGCCCGCTTCGAATATGAACTTATGGATACCTATACGGCTGGCCTAGTCTTGTCGGGTACCGAAATAAAGTCGATTCGCCATAGTAAAGCATCAATATCGGAGAGTTTTTGCGAATTCAATGAACAGGGTGAACTTTTTATTATCAATATGCAGATAGATGAATATTCACATGGTTCCCATTACAACCATAAGCCGAAAGCCGAACGAAAACTTTTGTTAAACCGGCAAGAGCTTAAAAAATTGGAAAAAGAGGTAAAAACTTCTGGATGCACTATCATTCCTTTGAACTTGTTCTTAAACGATCGCGGTCTTGCGAAAATAAATATTGCCTTGGCAAAGGGTAAAAAATTATACGATAAAAGGGAAAACATAAAAGATCGTGATAATAAGCGGCAATTGGATCGCATAAAGAAGAAATTCAATAAATAGGAATTTGGTTTTTCAGGTAGCTTGCAGACTAATTCTTATCCTCTAAAAGTGGAACGAATCGAAAGGTCCCCAACTCCTTTTTTTCAAATTCCTGTCCCGATTTGCGAATGTATAGCGTCATGATTTGATCTTCCTCGCCTATAGGTATCACCAACCTACCCCCTACCTTTAATTGCGCCATAAGTGCCTTGGGGACATCTGGGGCGCCGGCAGTAACGATAATGCTATCGAAGGGCGCTTCTTCAGGGAGTCCTTTATACCCATCCCCAAAAATCATCTTTTTCGGCCGGTAGCCCATTTTCTTGAAGAAGATATTGGTTTTTTTGAAAAGTTCCAATTGGCGTTCAATGGTATATACTTTTGCCTTAAGCTGCAGTAAAATGGCCGTTTGATAGCCGCTTCCCGTACCGATTTCCAAAATTCGATCATTGGGTTTGACCTCCAAAAGCTCTGTTTGGAACGCCACCGTATAGGGTTGTGAAATGGTCTGGTCGGCGGCAATTGGAAATGCCTTATCCTGATAGGCATGCCCTTCAAAACTACTATCCATGAACAAGTGCCTCGGGATTGTGCGAATGGCGGCCAAAACTTTTTGGTCATGTATACCTTTGGCACTCAGAATATCGGCAAGCTGGTTGCGCATTCCACGATGTTTTAAGGTATCTTTCATAGGTAAGTCACTTGTTCGCAAAATGAGTAGGCCCCTGTTTTCTAAAAGTCTATGCCCTGTAGGTTTGAAATATGCCGCTACCCATTATGACGTGTTGGTCTTGGAATTCAAAGTTAGAGCGGAATATTGCAAATAGCAAATGACACCTAAGTGATTATTCAATAAATACGCAAGATTCGCAATATTATGAATGGTACCAATAGGATGTACGACCCGAAACAACAAAGAGAAACCCTTAAACTCCAAAACTATCCTTATTTTTGAACAAAACATACATAAATGCTTAAAGTCGGCGTATTAGGAGCGGGCCATTTGGGGAAAATTCATCTTCGTCTCCTTAATGAATCAAAAAAATATCATTTGGTCGGATTCTTTGACCCAGATGAAATTATTGGAAAAAAAGTAGCTGCAGAATACGGTTATACCTATTATCAAAATATGAATACCTTAATTGACTCCGTTGATGTTGTCGATATTGTTACCCCTACCCTTTCCCATTTTGATTGCGCCAAAAAGGCTATTGAAAAAGGCAAACATGTATTCTTGGAAAAGCCTATCACCACTACCTCTGCCGAAGCTGAAGAATTGATTGCGCTTGAAAAAAAATATAAAATCAAGGGTCAAGTCGGCCATGTTGAGCGTTTTAATCCTGCGTTCATTGCCGTGAAGGACAGCATCAAAAATCCGATGTTTATTGAAGCGCATAGATTGGCAGAATTTAATCCCCGTGGTACCGATGTGCCGGTGGTCCTTGACCTTATGATCCATGATATCGATGCGATATTGAGCGTTGTCGATTCGGAAGTAAAACAAATCAATGCGAGCGGGGTATCGGTCATTAGCAAATCACCCGATATTGCGAATGCACGCATAGAATTTCAAAACGGTTGTGTCGCCAATCTGACCGCAAGTCGTATCTCGCTGAAGAATATGCGAAAGTCTCGTTTCTTTCAGCGCGATGCTTATATTTCAGTAGATTTTCTCGAAAAGAAGGTCGAGGTAGTCAAAATGAAGGATGCACCTTTGGCTGTCGGTGATTTTGATATGATTCTTCAAAATGCCGAGGGAGAAAAAAAACAAATTTATTTCGAGAATCCCGAAATTCATCACAACAATGCCATCCAAGATGAATTAGAAACTTTTGCCGATGCCATTGCGAACGATACGGTTCCCGTAGTTACACTATCGCAAGGGGCAGCCGCCTTAAAGGTTGCATTAGCGATTATCGCATCATTTAATGTGTCGCAAAAATCAACGCATTAAACCCATCATTTTTAATGAGTTGCTGTCCGGTGGCTTGGTAATCGGGACATGCCTTTCGGTGTTGCATGAAATAAATTAGATCTTTTTCCCTAAAAGCAACGACAATAAAAATATAGTACACGTTCGCAAAAGAATTCATACACAATGTCGATAACTGAAAATCTGCTCTACATAAAAAAAACAATGCCTGAAGGGGTGACCTTGGTGGTTGTTACCAAAACAAAACCCATAACTGCCATTATGGAGGCTTATAATGCCGGCCACAGGATATTTGGGGAGAACAAGATACAAGAGATGACCGAAAAAATGGAAAAATTGCCAAAGGACGTCCAATGGCATATGATAGGTCATGTTCAACGCAACAAAGTAAAATATATGGCCGCTTACGTGACCTTGATACATGGTGTCGATACATTGAAATTGCTACAGGAAATCGATAGGCAAGCCAAAAATTATCAGCGTAAAATTAATTGCCTACTGCAGGTACATATTGCCGAAGAGGAAACGAAATTCGGAATGGATCACCGCGAACTATTCGAACTTGTGGCTTCAGGGAAATTGGACAAGTTGACGAATACAAATGTAATTGGCTTGATGGGTATGGCCACTTATACCGAAAATAAGGAGCAGATACGGCGTGAGTTTAAACATCTAAAACAACTTTTTGATACGATGAAGACCAGAATCCCCGGAATCTCGGTACTTTCAATGGGAATGAGCGCTGATTATTCGATTGCCATCGAAGAAGGCAGTACAATGGTTCGCATAGGAAGTGCTATCTTTGGAGCAAGAAATTAGCTGTGTTCCTATCCACCCTCTAGGGCTTTTAATAGCTATCTTTAGGCTTTCCTTTAAAATATATGCACTCAATTTCAGATGTACGCAATACTAGATATAGAAACCACCGGCGGGAAATATAATGAAGAGGGTATCACCGAAATTGCCATTCATAAATTCGATGGCCACAAGGTGGTTGATAAATTTATTAGCCTCATAAATCCTGAAAAAGAGATTCAACCCTTTGTTGTGAACCTTACAGGTATCAACAATAAAATGCTCCAAACGGCACCGAAATTCCACGAAGTGGCCAAACGCATTGTTGAGATTACCCAGGATGCCGTCATCGTAGCACATAACGCACAATTCGATTATCGAATTCTTCGTACCGAGTTTAGGCGGCTGGGCTACAACTACGAACGAAAAACACTATGTACCGTCGACCTTTCCAAAACATTGTTACCAGAGGCCGAATCGTATAGCTTGGGAAAATTGGTGCGCTCCTTGGGGATTCCCGTAAGTGAGCGGCACCGGGCAAATGGGGATGCACTGGCTACCTTGAAACTTTTTAAGCTATTACTGACGAAAGATAGCGATAAATCGATTCTTAGAAAGGTGCTACGCAATGAGACCCATGGCGAACTTTCGGAACGGCAATTAGACATTGTTCAACAAATGCCGTCTGAAACCGGCATGTATTATATGCACAATAAAGATGGGGAAATAATCTTTCTTGATAAGAGTTCCGATATCAAAAAACGCGTGAACCAGCATTTTACAAAAAGTGGCGATCAGGCGCGACGGTTACAAAAAGAAACCAAAAAAGTTACTTTCGAAAGAACGGGCAACGAGTTGATCGCCATGTTGAAGGAATACGAGGAACTTCGGAGAAATAAACCCAAATTCAACAATAAACCAAGCCCTAATTTATTTACCCACGCCCTTTATGAATCAGTCGATGAAAATGGGTATATAAACCTTGCCATTGACAATTCGAATGGGAGAATCAACTATGTTACCACTTTCAATGGCGCACAAAGTGCTGCGAATTTTTTACACCTTATCAATACAGAATTCAAACTGTGTGACCGATTGAACGGTCGCTCGAAAGCAATGGACCAATGCCCAAGATTCGACGCACAAGATTGTAATGGGGCCTGCCTACGTATAGAAGATCCCATCGAATACAATGCAAGGGTGAGCGCAGCACTGGGCAAGTATCACCTCAATAGAAAAAACATGCTCATCGTCGACAAGGGTCGCGAGATTGGCGAATATAGCGCCGTTTTGATCAAAAATGGCATCTTTAAAGGTCTTGGATTTTATGAACTTAACCATCAAATAAATAATATTCATATCTTAGAATCAATAATTACCCCTATGAGAGGAGATGCCAATACGAAACATTTGATTGAATCGTATCTTAGAAAGAGAAAGGGCATCAAGATTCTGGAGTTAAATCATTGACCTTGGAAGACGATAAACCTAATAAAGGCTGGAAGCGAAACCTCCACGTAATTATTTACGGAACGCATACCCCTGCGGGAAAATTGTTTGATATTCTCCTCCTTCTGCTTATCCTGTACAGTGTCATCATCGTGATGCTGGAGAGTGTTCCTCGTATTGATATCAAGTATCACGGGTTTTTCAATATGTCCGAATGGGTGGTCACTATCTTATTTTCGATTGAATATCTTTTGAGAATAATTTGCATAAAACGCCCGAGCAAATATATTTTTAGTTTTTTCGGTATCATAGACCTACTATCGACCATACCGAAATATTTATCCTATTTATTTGTTGGCTCCCAGTATTTTACGGCATTTAGGGCCTTGAGACTGCTACGCGTTTTTAGGATTCTCAAACTAGTGCGATTTGTCGGGGAATCGAATAATTTGGCCAGGGCCTTGAAGGGCAGTCGCACGAAAATATTTGTGTTCGTATTTTTTGTGCTTGTGGTTTCGGTACTTCTAGGTACTCTAATGTACCTTATCGAAGGTCCCGAACACGGCTTCAATAGCATTCCCCACAGTGTATATTGGACGATTGTTACCCTTACCACGGTGGGCTATGGAGATATCTCCCCAGAAACCCCCTTGGGGCAGTTCTTGGCTACGCTCATTATGATCATCGGTTACGGAATCATTGCGGTCCCTACGGGTATCGTTTCAGCGAAATATGCTACCTCTATCTTAAAAGAGAAGGATGCTGATGAAGGACGTTCCTGTCCGAACTGTGGAGCCGAGATATATCGATCGGATGCCCTGTATTGTCGGAAATGTGGTTTTGATTTAAGCGATGAAGCGTAAAAAAAAAACACTCATTTCGATTGTTGGTCCTACAGGAATTGGAAAGACTAAATTGGCCATAGCGATTGCAGCGTATTTTAAAACTGAAATAATTTCGGCCGATTCCAGACAGTTCTATAAGGAAATGTACATCGGTACCGCCGTTCCGTCGCATCAGGAATTAAAAGCCGTCACGCATCATTTCGTTCAACATAAAAGTATTTTCGATAGCTATTCGGTCGGCGATTTTGAACGTGAGGCGATGTCAAAATTGATAACTCTTTTTAAAGAATATGATATCGTCGTCCTGGTCGGGGGAAGTGGACTCTACATCGATGCGCTCTTAAAAGGTTTGGATCGATTTCCTAAAATCGATCCAAAAATACGTCGCGATTTGAATGAAATGCTTCGAACCAAAGGTATCGAAGCGTTGCAAGAGCAATTAAAAGTTTTAGATAACGACTATTATGCAAAAGTCGATATACAAAATCCGCACCGATTAATTCGGGCTTTGGAAATCTGTATGGGCACAGGAAAACCCTACTCTAGTTTCCTCAATAAGGCACAAGTTAAAAGGCCCTTTCAAATGATAACCCTGGGGATTACGGCCCATCGGAAGATAATCTACGACCGTATCGAACAGCGGGTAGATGCCATGATGCAACAAGGATTGCTTGAGGAGGCGAAGGCCTTATTCAGTTATAGCGCCTTGAATGCCTTACAGACCGTGGGTTACAAAGAGTTATTCCGCCATCTGAATGGGGAATGGGATCTAGAAATTGCGGTTTCTGAAATAAAAAAAAACACAAGAAGGTTTGCCAAACGCCAATTGACCTGGTTCAAAAGAGACCCATCAATCATTTGGATAGACATTGAGACGAATATGAAAGAAATAGTAACACAAATCAGCAAGTGGCTTGACAACCCTAAAGACAGCTAAGACCATACTATTTATTATGGGGGTTTCCGGTTCAGGTAAAACAACCGTAGGCGCACTATTGGCGCAAAAACTGGGCATCCGTTTTTTTGATGGCGATGATTATCATTCCAAAAAAAATATTAGAAAAATGGCTTCGGGACAAGCCTTAACCGATGTGGACCGCCGGGATTGGCTTGAGCGTTTAAATGCGCTGGCAAGGGCCTACCAAAAAGAAGGTGCAGTAATCGTTTGTTCGGCCCTTAAAGAAAGCTATCGACAACTCCTATGCAAAGATATTGAGGAGAAGTGCCAATATGTGCTTTTATTGGGCACTTTTGAGGAGATCATGGACAGAATGCAAAAAAGAGTAGGCCACTTTATGCCCCCAGGCTTACTAAAGTCGCAATTCGCAACATTGGAATCCCCTAAAGAAGCCATTGTGGTCTCGATAAAAGAAACGCCCGAAGACATCGTCTCAGCAATTTTAGACGAACTTCACAAAAATTAAAAAGGCATCCCACCAATGGCGGGATGCCTTTTTTTTAATTCGTAAAAATATTAAGCGTCGGTTTTGACAACCAATCTGAATCCTTCCCCATGAATATTTAAAATTTCGACGGTATCATCAACTTTCAAATACTTGCGTAATTTGGCAATATATACGTCCATACTGCGGGAAGTAAAATAATTGTCATCTCGCCAAATCTTTGTCAATGCCAATTCCCGAGGCATTAAATCATTCTCATGCAAGGCCAATAATCGCAGCAGTTCATTCTCTTTGGGGGAGAGCTTGATGGTTTCATTCTCCTTATATTTAAGGAATCGCAATTTTGAATTTAAATGAAAATTGCCGATTTTAAATTCGAATTTTTTACTGTCTACCAAAGTGTTTGATGCCTTTCGTTGAAGTATAGCTTTCAGCTTCATTAGAAGTACTTCCGAATCAAACGGCTTATTCAAATAATCGTCGGCGCCGGCTTTATACCCTTTAAGAACATCTTCCTTCATCGTCTTAGCCGTCAAGAAAACGATGGGCACGTTCTCGTTTTTTTCCCGTATCTCTTTCGCCAGTGTAAATCCGTCCTTATAGGGCATCATGACATCCAAAATACAAATGTCAAAATTGTCTTTCTTGAATTTTTCAAAACCCTCCATTCCGTTTTTGGCTAGAGTTACATCAAAATCATTCATTGACAAATAGTCTTTTAGCACGATTCCGAAGTTTGGGTCATCCTCGACTAAAAGAATTTTTTTATTAATTGTTTCCATAATTTTAAATTAAAGGCAGTTTAACATAGAAAGTGCTTCCTTTACCTTTTTCACTTTCTGCGTAAACCTCACCTTGATGATCATCTACTATTTTTTTTACGTATGCCAGGCCTAAACCATGTCCTTTGACATTGTGAATGTCGCCTGTATGCTCTCGATAGAACTTTTCAAAAACTTTTTTCAATACGGCTTTGCTCATGCCGGCTCCCTGATCTTGTATTTTAATAACGATAAAATTCTTCGCCACTTCAGTGAATACGTCAATTTTGGGGGCTTCCGGGGAATATTTTATCGCATTATCCAAAATATTTACGATTACATTGGTAAAATGCATCTCATTGGCCAGAACTTCGGATCTTTCGGCCTCTAAATGTGTTTCTATATACCCGCCACGATCCGCCACGATCAGTTCGACATGGGCGATGGCATCATGAATGATATCATGAATGTCAACACGATCCTTACTGATGTCCAATTGATTCTTTTCCAACTTTGAAATGCGCAACACATTTTCAACTTGGGCATGCATGCGTTTATTTTCATCACGTATCATCAACAAATAGCGCATTACCTTTTCCTTATCATCGATAATCTTCGGATTCCGAATCGCCTCTACCGCCAAGTTTATCGTTGCGATAGGGGTTTTGAATTCGTGGGTCATATTGTTAATAAAATCCGACTTTATTTCCGATATCTGTTTTTGTTTTATCAACTGATAGATGGCGCCCGAATAGGCTATAACGATTATCAATGTAAACAGCAGGGACAGTATGGCCATTTTTAAAATAGACCCTATCAAAAATCGTTTCTTTTTTGGAAATGATATCAACAAGGAAAAATCGGAAGCGCCATCGCTATCCTTAAAAATGGGTGCCTTGTAAATTGTGGTGCCACCGAGTTTAAATTTCCTTGACTTTATCTTTGTCGGCAGTCCGTCGGAATATACACCGTATTCTAAATCAATGTCAATATCCCTATTCTTTAGTTCCCGCGCCAGCAATAGTTCAATTTCCTGCTTTGAAACCCTTTTATGAATAGGGACTCTTTTGGCGTAAACACTGAAAACATCCTCGAATGCCGCTTTTTCAGTTGAGGAAAGACCACCGATCTTCTCTAATTTTTGGATGGGGTCTAATCGATACGATTTGCCATCGAGACCAAATTCTTCCTTAAAAGTGGCCGTTGTGCGCTTGCTCGTAATATTTTTAATGGTGGTAGTATCATTGCCACTACCGTTATCAAAGAACGTGGAGGCCAGATTATAGTCCTCTTCAAGTATACCATGGGAATAGAATTTGATCTCATCCGAATTCAAATCCCTATCGATAAAAAAAATGTTTTTAAAATGCGTCTCTACGGGCTCCCCCCCAGCGCTGTCCTTTTCGCTAATAAAGCGATCAAAATAATCTCTTCGTTCCCGTGCTTCGATTTTATCGGTAACTTTTAATAAAGCCTCTGAAACGATACTGGAAAAGCGCTCTTCTTTATCTTCGACCGATTGTTTTATCCAAAAACCTTGAACGAAAATTATTCCAATAAGTGAGAGGCTCATTAGAATAACCAACAGAACAAACAACCTCTTACTCATCTTCAAGTAAATTTAAAGATTAAACCTATAGAAAATCGTACGTTTAACCTAACCTTAACAAAAATGTTAAAATTTCACAAACTCAACTATACTTAAGCAGACACTGGTGAATTTTCCGAATTTTAGATTTGGTTACGGCCAAATTTATATTCTCGACCACAAAATCGGAAAGGGGTATTTTTGCGGAGTCATTCCACTGGTTTTCCATTCGGGATAAAATACTTTTTTTTGAAATTCCATCTCGATTCTTGACCCGTTGAATACGTTTATTCATCGGAGCGGTTATCAAAATTATTTTATCATAAAAATTCGGTGAGGAATTTTCAAAAATGAGTGCGGTTTCTTGTATAACGTAGGGATAGTGTTGCTTTTTCATCCAAGTCAAAAAATGCTTTCGAACCTCTGGATGCACAATGGCGTTCAATTTTAAGAGTAATTCTTTATTTTCGAACACTTTCTTTGCAATATCGGCGCTATTAAGCTTTGTATTGATATAGGCTTGTGGCCCGAAAAGTTTGGTAATCGCATTGATGACTTTCTTCGAGGTATTCATCAAGCGTTTGGCCTCTTCATCTGAATTATAAACCGGTACGCCCAGTTCCTTGAACATTTTGGCAACTGTTGTTTTGCCACTGCCAATTCCCCCTGTTAAACCCACGATCATCATTCTTTTTTTAAAATAAATTCAATTTTGGTTTCGGTCAAGGTCGCCGCGTGCAGGCCGTCCGGTTTTTTTTCAAGTCGCACCGAAAGGATGTTCGAATTTTCATCTTTCTTTTCACTATAATCGGCTATGATTTGAAAATCGGAGGGGCCGATTTTTTTTAGATCATCGATTTTTGCCTGGCAAATGACCGTAACCTTGTCGGGAAATGTTCTGATCTGGAGACCTGGAGGCAAATTTATTATCTTTATGGGTACCTCAAGCAACTTTTCTGAAAATCGGGCTACCTGGCCCGCAATACGCACAAAACTCGAAGAAAATTCGGTATTCTTTAATTCGGGTGGGAGCAGTAAAGGCACCTGAATATTAAAATCGGCATGTATATCTTCTGCGTTGATTTTCTTCGTCATCACGGTGGTAATCGTATCGATTTCATTTTTTGGACCTTTAATGACTATCGTCTCCGGTTCAATATGCAACTTTCCATCTATCATGTAATCTTGGGCCAGGTTTAATCTAACCCGCGAGGTAACTGTCACTTCCTTGTGCTCAACTTTAAAAAGATCAAGATAAATCTCCTCTCCATTAATCTCTAAAAGTGTTAATGAAGTTGGCAATTGTTTTTCGATTTGCTTTTTGCAATTCGCTTTGGGGATATAATATTTGCCATTCTCAGTACGAATTTGCGTGAGATCGATTTTTATTTTCTTGGGTTTAAGATTATAGCCCAAAAATTGAAATCCTGTTCCCCGAAGTGTACCAATGACTTTATCGTTCACACTATTCCCTAAAAGCAGACTATCGGGCGCGTTTTCAAAATACAACTCAAATTGGGTGCTTGTTGTATAGGTTTCCGATAACTTACTAATAAACCATGCAAAGGCGGAGCATAGCACGAAGATCAAAAATAATTTGAATTTGCGCTTTTTCAATTCGTTTTTCACTTTGCTTATCACGACGTATTTTCGGTTTTAAAAAACAATTTGGGGAACCTGTCCTCGGGTTCCTTTTCACTAAAGGTGAGCCAGAAGTTGGATATTAAAAAACCCTTCCCGTAACCCACAAATTGAATCGCTACAGCCATCAAGGATAAGAACGCTATTTCAGCATTTTTGGTCTTTAACAAAGCGTCAAAAAAGACCGAAATAAAATAAAGCGCATAAAGACCTATAGGCCAAAAGATGCCATAAAGTAGTGCTGCAAAAGCTAATACAAATCCTATACAGAAAAGCGTTGGAAACCAATAGGTTAATTTGGCCGTACCGGGATGCCAGCGATTCAATATCGGGCGTACCATGCCAAACTTGGTAACCTGTTTAAAAAATTTATTCCAGTCGATGCGACGTTTGTGGTATACGAAGGCCTCGGGAATAAGTTGCGTCTCGTATCCCTTTCCCCAGATACGAAAGCTAAGGTCGGGATCCTCGCCAGGGTGAATGGCCCCAAAACCACCTACCTTTTCGAAAACGGTTTTTGAGATCCCCATATTGAAACTCCTAGGTTGAAATTTTCCGATAGACCTTGTGTTTCCGCGAATACCTCCCGTGGTCATAAAAGAAGTCATAGCGTAATTAATGGCTTTTTGAATCTTGGAAAATGACGGATGTGCAGCATCAGGACCGCCGAAGCAATGCAAATAGGCATTCTTCAAGGAATCTTCCACTACCTTCAAATACTGCGGAGGGAGCACACAGTCTGAATCCAGAACGATAAAATAATCGCCCTGGGCCATTCGCATTCCGTAATTTCGGGAATCACCGGGCCCCGTATTCGGTTTTTTGTAATACGAAATGTGAAGCTTGTCTTGAAAATAGCGAATGACACTTTCCGAATCGATCGTAGAGCCATCCTCCACGATTACGATTTCGAACGGTCGATCATAGGTTTGTTCGTCAAGACTTTGCAAGAGCTCCCGAATCTCCTCAGGTCTGTTATACACGGGTATTATAAAAGAGAAAGCTATATGCATTGAATGAAAATGATAACCTATGAGGTCCTAAGAAAAACCTATCCGCGGTTTAATGGATATGAAAGCAATGTCAACAAATTCATCAAAATTACATATTGCTGCAATTTGCGCTCGGGTTATTCGACAAAATGATCCATTACTTCCTTGCTGACCCCGGTATTTGAAAATCCACCGTCATGAAAAAGATTTTGCATGGTGACCTTTTTTGTGAGGTCAGAAAATAGGGAAACGGTATAATCTGCACATTCTAGGGCCGTTGCATTGCCCAAGGGCGACATTTTTTCGGCATAGCTTATGAAACCATCGAATCCTTTTACGCCTTGACCGGCCGTAGTCGGTGTAGGCGATTGGGAAATCGTATTTACACGTACTTTCTTCTCCTTGCCAAAGAAATAGCCAAAACTTCGAGCCACCGACTCCAAATATGCCTTGTTATCGGCCATATCATTATAATCGGGAAAGGTGCGTTGCGCCGCCATATAGGTCAAGGCTACAATACTGCCCCATTTATTCATGGCGTCTGCTTTGTAAAGACTCTGCATCACTTTATGAAAAGAAAGTGCCGAAACGTCCCAACCCTTGGTCGAAAAATCATAGTTCTGGTCTGTATAGTGTCTTCCTTTGCGCACGTTTACGGACATTCCGATGGAATGCAAAACAAAATCAAGTTTCCCACCAAGAATTTTCACCGATTGAGCTACCAAGGCATTCAAATCTTCCTCGCTGGTAGCATCCGCAGCTACGATTTCTGACCCGGTTTTTTTTGCAAGTTCCTTGATAGTGCCCATGCGCATAGCAATCGGCGCGTTGCTCAAAACAAATTTCCCTCCCTCTTCATGAACACGTTCGGCGGTTTTCCATGCAATGGAATTTGAATCCAGAGCTCCAAAGATAATTCCTCTTTTCCCTTTAAGTAAGTTGTATGACATGTTTTGGCGTTGTTAGTTGATACGATTTCAAAGATATTAAAATTAGTTGGAAAGTGTTAAAATCCCGGAGGCAATTGGCAGCGAAGTATTGGCTGCTTAGTATTTAATTAAGGAGTTGCCGTGCATGTGCCATCGCGGAATCGGAGAGGGACTTTCCCCCGAGCATTTCTGCAAGTTCAACTACTCTTTCATCCTGATTCAACTTCTTCATTTTAGTGCTTGTCACTTCGGCCCTTTCATCCTTAAATACCTTATAATGGTGATCCCCTTTTGAGGCCACCTGTGGTAAATGCGTAATACTAAAGACCTGCATGGTCCTACTCATTTCGTGCATTATGGTGCCCATACGATTCGAGATTTCTCCAGAAACCCCCGTATCTATTTCGTCGAACATCATCGTAGGAAGATTTTCATACTTACCCAAAATTGCCTTGATGGTCAGCATGATTCGGGATAATTCGCCCCCGGAAGCCACTTTTTTCAATTCCCCGAATGCCGTACCCTTATTGGCCGAGAATACGAAAAGAAGCTCATCCTTCCCTGTACTTCTGAAAATTTTAGAAGGACGTAATTCAATCTTAAATCGGGCGTTGGGCATTCCCAAAGAACCAAGACTTTTTTCCAATTGTTTTTTTAATTCGGGAATAACCTTGTTTCGTTCGTTTCTCAAGACCATGGCTTGTACTTCCAATTCATTTTCCAACTTCAGCAGCTCCAGCTGTTTTTCATGAATGGCCGTTTCTAAATTTAGGGTTGCCCCGACTTTTTCCGCGAGGTCGGCCTTAATGGCCAATAAATCGGATACACTGTTGACACCATGCTTCTTTTGGAGACCGTAGAGCAATTGCAGTTTGTCATTGACTTCTTCGAGTACGTTGGGATCTGTCTCGATATTTTCCTGAATTGATTGCCATTCGGCAGTGATATCGTCAATTTCAATATAGGCCGATAAAATACGTTTGTTCAATTCACCATATTGGTTGCCAAAATTGGCAAGCTTGTTCGAAATCTGTTTTAATTCGGTAAGGAGATTTAAAATACCAACCGGGTCATCGTTCAATAGTTGCATGCCCTTGGACAACTGCTCGACAATCGTTTCCACGTTGCTCAATTGCTCATATTGCGATTCCAATTCTTCCTGCACCCCTAGCGTTAATGGCGCCTTTTCCAACTCATCCAAAAGAAATGAATTGTAATCAAGTTCTTTGATCGAACTCTTTTGAAATTCAATAAGTTCTCGCAGAGCCTCCCCTACTTCATTATATTTCCAGAGGATACCGGCGTAGGTTAAAATGACTTTTTGGTTTCCGGCCAAGGCATCGATCAATTTCAATTGAAAATCATTTTCCGCTAATTGTAAGGACTGGTGCTGGGAGTGAACATCGATCAATTTGTCTCCCAATTCGGAAAGAACGTCCAAGGTAACCGGACTATCATTGATAAAAGCCCGGGACTTGCCACTGGGATGGATCTCGCGACGAATAATGGTGGTAGCCTCGTAGTCGAGATCGTTATCGGCAAAAAAGGAATTCAGATTATATTTTTCGATACTGAACTCGGCTTCGACAATACATTTTTGCGACTTGTCACGCAGGGAGGACATGTCGGCCCGTTTACCCAAAACCAGGGAAAGCCCACCGAGAAGAATTGATTTTCCTGCACCTGTTTCGCCTGTAATAACCGTAAAACCATTGGTAAAATTTACCTTTAGGTCGTCGATTAATGCGTAGTTTTTTATGGTAAGGTTTGCTAACAAAGTATCCTGGGCCTTTAAGCCGCAAAGATAATTTATATATTAACGGAAAAAAATGGAGGTCAAAATTTAATTTCGTTCCAGGTGCTGGAGTATAAAGGCGCAATGTTATTGAGGGTTTCCTTAAGTTGAACGATATCTACCTTAGGGCCATCGGAAAAGATATTGCGGATCTCATCTGATTTTGCGTCAAAAAAAGTAGTCACCAAAAAGGCATTGGGTCGTCTCTTGATCATCGTTTCGAATAATTTCATAGTACCGGCTATAACTTGCTTTCCCGTACTGTTGTTATCGCTTAGTATGTCAAGTCCCTTGCGGTGATAATTGTACATGGCCACGCGATATTCCCGATAGGTGTTCGACAATAAATTATCTACCAGTTCAAATCGGCTCCTATCGCTACTTTGGCTCCAACCCGGTGAATTGCTCCCTTGTGCCTGGGTCACGATCTTTTGTGCAGTCCGAAAGTATTCGGTTCCCCCCTCGAGGGCAAAAGTATCGGCATCCAATCCCAGAATGATGTATACATAAAATGATACAACGCTTATTAAATTCGATTCGAAGACATTTTCATTAAAGATTAAGGGCTGAAATTCAAGATATTCGAAACTCAAGTTATTATCCTTGTAATTAAAAATAGGCGTCTCGTAGGATGTATTGAAAACGGGTCGGGAAGATTGGATCTGCAAGGTACCTTTAAACCGGTTAGACTCGTATTCGGTAATGGTTATGAACATCTGGGCGTTGACCCTTTCATTCGTTTTATAAACGCGGTTCGTCCATTTGTTCTTGTTCACAAAATCATTCAAAGATCGCTCTAAGGTCTTGAAGATTTGTTGATTGGTTTGTGATACCTGATCCGAATTGACCGTCACGACACAATTGAGTTCTTGGGCATCCATGCCCAGTGCAAAAACAAAGAACAAGAGGGTGAAAAAAATACTACGCATTGAGTTTTTTGATGATTTCATTTAATATATCATGAGCAACCTCGGCCTTGCTCTTTAGTTGAAACGGTTTTATCATTAAATTCTTATCGATAAAGGTTATTTTATTCGTTCCCGTTCCGAACCCTGCCCCTTCATCGTTCAATGAATTCAACACAATGGCATCCAAATTCTTTTTTTTGAGTTTGTTTATGGCATTTTCCACCTCATTTTCGGTTTCAAGTGCGAACCCAACTAAATATTGATTTTTCTTGATTTCCCCTAGTGCGCCTAAAATATCCTTGTTCTTGACCAGCTCTAGGGTCATTGTTGCCGAATTCTTTTTAATCTTTTGATCCGCAACCGTTGCTGGCCGATAATCGGCTACGGCAGCGGCGCAAATTGCAATATCCACATTTTTATAATGGGCATGGGCGGCGTCGTACATCTCATCGGCCGAGACTACTTTGATCAATTTAATGCGGCTATTCTCTACCGAAAGGTGCGAAGGGCCTGAAATCAGAATGACTTCGGCCCCTAAATTATCGGCTTCTTTGGCAAGTTCATAACCCATCGCCCCTGAAGAATAATTTCCTATAAAACGAACCGGGTCGATGCCCTCATAGGTTGGCCCTGCGGTAATCATTATTTTTTTTCCCTTCAACGGCTTCCCTTTTGAAAAATAATCCTCCAGTACTTTTACGATTTCCTCGGGTTCTGCCATTCTTCCCTCCCCATGAAGTCCGCTGGCCAATTCTCCCGAACTAGCGGGTATCATTATATTCCCAAAGGATTGCAGTTTTTCAAGGGAAGTTAGGGTCGAAGGATGTTGATACATGTCAAGGTCCATTGCAGGAGCAAAAAACACGGGGCATTTGGCTGATAGGTATACGGCCAATAATAGGTTATCGCAGCTACCATTGGCCATTTTCGAGAGGGTGTTGGCGGTCGCCGGGGCGATTATCATTAGATCTGCCCAGAGCCCCAATGATACATGGTTGTTCCAGTCGACGCTATGGTCTTCTTCCTTTACAAAGGAGCTGAGTACCGGATTTTTGGATAGGGTCGCCAAGGTTAAGGCAGAAACGAAAGAACCGGCGCTTGGTGTTAAAATGACTTTAACGTTCGCGCCGGCTTTAATCAGTAGGCGAACCAGAAAGGTTGTCTTGTAGGCGGCAATCCCTCCGGTAATGCCTAAGAGGATATTTTTACCGCCCAGCATATTTACTGTACGTCTTTCTCGGTATTCCTATAGTAAATCTTATCATTCAACCATTCTTCTGCGGCCATGGCATGTGGTTTTGGCAATTTTTCGTAAAACTTTGATACCTCGATCTGTTCCTTATTTTCGAACACTTCCTCTAAGCTATCGCTATAGGTCGCAAATTCTTCCAATTTTTCCAAGAGCTCCTTTTTGATTTCTGAATTGATCTGAATAGCACGCTTTGCGGTTATTGAGATCGCTTCATAAATATTTCCAGTTTTTGCATCAAACTCATTCTTGTTGATAGTAATCGTAGAAACAGGGGCTTTAGAACTTTTTAAATCGGTCATGTGTATATAGATTAGTATTATTTTGATTCTTTTGAAAAATTATCTAATTCTCGCTCGATTTTTTTTAAGAGGTTCTCAACCTCTTTGGCGTAGGCCGTTTCAGGAAATTGTTTTTTTAAGGCCGCATGAGCGACTTTCGCTTCCTGCAAACGCTCAGGCTTCAAACTTTCATAACTGTTAAGTGCCAATTTAGTGGCCGAATCGAACTTGTAAAACAAGGCGGCCTCTCTGTAAATCGATCCCGGATAATCTGAAATAAAGTTATCGAAAGCGGCCAGTGCCGGCGTTAAAAACGTAAAATCAAATTGGCCGATCTTATTAAACTGCATCGCAATTTCAAAGGCTTTTTTCTCTTTTTTAGTAGTCAATTCCTTGGCCATGGCGTTGGCCTCTTCAAAATATTCCGATTCCGGGTATGTATTCACAAAAGTCTGAAGCTTTGCCAAGGCCTTGTCGGTATCAGTCTGGTCCAATGAATATTTCGGGGAAAGCTCATAATAACTTTTGGAACCTAAAAATGCGGCTTCCACAATTTTATCGCTTTTCGGATACGATTTCATAAATCGTTCGAACTGATAGCCCGCCATATTATATTCCTTTCTTTGAAAATAAGTGTCAGCAAAAAAGAACATGACCCTTTCCCCTTGAGGTTTCCCTACATATTTCGGGGCAATCTGCTCAAAAAGCCTATTGGCCCTTCTGAAATCACCTGCTTCATATAATTTTAAGGCAAGGTCGTACTTGGCTTTAATATCCTCGTTCTTGAGTGCCTTTTGATACTCACTACAAGAGTATAAAAGTACGGCCAGCATTAAAACTGGAAAAATTCTCCTCATCTTTAAAAACATTTTGCAAAATTACGCATTCCCAGCGGATTAAAAAAACATATTTGGCAGGCTAAAATAGCGCCTTTAAAGTTGGAAGCAAGGCATTTAGCGAAGTTTTAACGAATTCAATATTTATGAATTGACTTTCATAAAAGGCTGCACGAATTCGGCTACCTTTTGTTTCAATGCATCGGATGCCTCAACCAAAGGCAGTCGCACTGAGGCATTCGATAGCCCAAGCGTTTCAAAAATGCATTTGATGCCAGCGGGATTCCCTTCCTGAAAAATTAGACCCATTCCTTCAAGTAGTGCATAATGCAAGTCATAGGCATCTTCCAATCTTCCTTCCAAGGCAAAACGGATCATCGATGAGAATTCAAAAGGCAGGCCTTGGCCCAATACCGATATTACACCCACTCCACCAGCCAATACTGTAGGGATTGCCGTAATATCATCACCGGATATCACATCAAAATCATTCGGTTTGTCTTTTATGATTTTCATGATCTGTACCATATCGCCCGACGCTTCCTTTACCGCAACAATATTCTTAAAATCGCGTGCTAACCTTAAAACGGTCTCCGGTAAAACATTACTTCCAGTCCTGCCGGGGACATTATACAGAATAATCGGCACCGGAGAGGCCTTTGAAATGGCTTTATAATGTTGATAGATTCCCTCTTGGGTAGGTCGGTTATAATACGGGGAAACTGAGAGAATGGCATCGAAAGGTTTCAGATCGCGTCGCCCGAGTTCTTCAACGATGGCCGCGGTATTATTACCGCCAACTCCCAATACCAATGGTAGGCGATCCGCATTTGCAGCGACCACGGTATCGATCGCCAATTGCTTTTCAGTTTCATTCAAGGTTACCGATTCACCCGTTGTGCCAAGGACTACCAAATAGTCGACTCTTCCGTCGATACAATGCTCGACGATATTTGTCATAGCTTTTACGTCGATCGAAAGATCTTTTTTAAATGGAGTAACCAAGGCGACCCCGGTGCCTGTTAGTTGTTTCATTTCTCAATTTCGTTAAAAACCCGTAAATATTTCTTCAACTCCTGTTTGAATATTTTGAATTCCTTTAGGGGCGTGTGCAAAATTAGGTCATTTAATTTGGGGTCGATCTCCTTGAATCCGACCCGCACGCGGGCTTTACTTTTTATGCTCATCAGTTGGAGCAACAAATTCTCCTGCGTAAAATAATTGACCAATAGGTCATAATCCCTACTCAAGAACTCCAGGGCATAGCTATTTTCTATCTTTCCGTTCCAACCTAGATCCTTATCAGAGAATACAGGGGTCGCATAGGGGGAGTTTTTGTCGTAATAATTTTTATATCCTATAATCTTAACAGCATTTGGTCGCAAGGAAAAATCTTCTATAAATTCATAAAACAAATTCGTGTTTTCAAAGGCATCCATATCTACAATACATCCTATCGAATTAATGCCTTTTTTACGCTCAATCGCGGGCTGGGATTTGTTTAATGCCTCTTTTAAAAATTTAACTCCCGATTTGTATTTAAATTTATCTTTTATTGCCTTAAACATGTACTTTTACATTTCTACAAATGTAAAGAATATCCGGGCATTATCTGGGGCGAAGATAGAAAGGAAAATGTATTTAAATATAAAACATTTTGTTGTATTTATAACAATTACACTTTGTGTTTCCTGCAAACAGGGAATTCCGGCCCTGTTGAAAATAGAAGGGAAACAAGTCGTTATTGACAGTACATTCAGAGCCATTGATTCGATCGATGCCTTTGTTTCCCCCTATCGGATCCATATCAATAAAGTGCTTGACAGCGCATTGGCATTCGCCCCAAAACCTATTTCAAAAGATGACGGGCGTTACAACACCACGGCCGGAAACTTAATGGCCGATATCGTCATGGCCCAGGTCTCCCCGATTTTCAAATCCCGGACCGGTCGAAATATTGATTTTGTCCTTTTAAACCATGGTGGCATTCGCTCCATAATTTCAGAGGGGAAAGTCACCGCTCGAACCGCCTATGAAGTAATGCCCTTTGAAAACTCGATCGTGGTCGCCGAATTGAGCGGCAAATCGGTATTAGATCTTATTGCCTATTTGGTAAATTCCGGGAGGCCCCACCCCATTTCTGGTATGCAAATTATCCTCAATAAGGACAATAGTCTTAAATCATTAACCATTCAAGGGAAGCCCTTTGATGAGAAGCGAACCTATAATGTTGCGACTTCAGATTATTTGATCAATGGTGGGGACCATATGGACTTTTTTAAAGATGCCATCCAAACAATGGATATTGATTATTTTATACGCAATGCGATGATAGATTACTTTGGGAAAGTTGACACCCTTGCGCCGGTCGTGGACAATCGCTTTTTTAAACTCAACCAACCATGAACCGAAGGAAATTTTTAGAAAATTCTGTACTTTCCTCAACTTACCTAGGCTTGGGCGGGGCATCGCTAAGTTCATGCTACCGAACCTCCCAAAAGAAAATTACCATCCTGCATACCAACGACGTGCACAGCCATATCGACCCATTTCCGAAAGACCATTCCCAATATGCCAATTTAGGAGGGGTCGCAAGAAGGGCAACCTTAGTGGATATCTTTCGCAACGAGAATCCGAATACCCTGTTATTCGATGCCGGTGACATTTTTCAGGGCACTCCATATTTCAATTTTTATGGGGGCGAACTCGAATTCAAATTAATGAGCATGCTGCGATATGATGCCGCAACCATAGGAAATCATGATTTCGACAATGGGGTTGAGGGTCTCTTTGCACAATTACCCTATGCGAAATTTACTTTTGTGTCGGCCAACTATAATTTTAAGAATACCGTAATGGAAGGGCATGTAAAACCCTATGAAATGTATGTTGTAAATGGCATAAAAATAGGCGTGTATGGTCTTGGCATCGAACTTGATGGCCTGGTTACCAAAAAACTCTACAAGGAGACTGAATATTTAGATCCTTTTGAAATGGCCCTTGAATCTGAACGTACTTTAAAAAACGGCCAGAAGTGCGATTTGGTTATTTGCCTTTCGCACTTGGGATATCGCTACCAAATTGACAACAAACCAAGCGATGTGCTATTGGCGGCTAAAACCCGATATACAGATCTAATAATCGGTGGGCATACCCATACATTTTTAGACAAGCCTGTTATTGTACAAAACGAAAACGGTCGCGATGTACTTGTAAACCAGGTGGGCTGTTATGGGGTAAATCTAGGTCGCATAGATTTCTATTTTGAAAATAACAAGCATGCCAAAGCCGATGCTGTAAACATCTTAATATAACTAATAATTTAACAAAAATGAATATGAAAACCACCTTCTTAACATGCCTTTTGGTCATCGCCCATATTTGGGGATTTTCACAGGGGTCATCAAACACCAAAAATCGCGAGTATTATCAGTTAAAGGTTTATTCGTTCGCTAGCGATAGCCAAATTGCCACCACCGATGCCTATTTGAAAAATGCCTTTCTCCCGGCACTCAAACGCACGGGGATAAGCCATGTTGGGGTTTTTAAACCAAGGCCTTTGGATTCATTGACCCCTAAAAAGACCTATGTATTGATTCCGTTCGCCAATTTTGAACAATTTGAGTCCTTAGCCGATCTGTTGGACCAAGATACCGCCTATTTGGAAGCCGGGAAAGAATACTTGACGGCAGCCCATAATCAGCCACCCTATGAGCGAATTTCATCCACTTTATTAAAGGCATTCCCCGAAATGCCCAAAATGATGCCTTCGGCCCTGAAGGGAAATCGTGCTGATCGGGTATATGAATTGCGGAGTTATGAATCTGCCACCGAAGCCCTCAATTTGAAAAAGGTAGAAATGTTCAATGCCGGTGGTGAGGTGCCACTCTTTGCCAGGTTGGGTTTCAATGCCGTTTTTTATGCCGAGGTCTTGTCGGGTGCCCAAATGCCCAATCTCATGTACTTGACGACGTTTAAAGATCAAGAAAGCCGTGATGAACTTTGGAAAGCTTTCTTTGATTCCCCAGAATGGACAAAATTAAAGGATATTCCCAAATATCAGAATACGGTTTCGCACAATGAGCAACTCTTTTTATATCCGACCGACTATTCCGATTACTAGTATTGCGGGCGTTTTTGACATATAATTATAGATTTCAATTGCCGGCTAAGGCCATAAAATAGCGAAGGATCATTTTAATACTTGAATTTGGCCCTATTAAAAGTCGTTAATTTTTGAGCCAACCAATTAGAATTTAAATTACTTTAGATTTACCAACGAACAACCTGATTTAATGGATGCATCACCAAAGTACCAACGGCTTTATTCGTTGGATGCCCTACGTGGCTTTGATATGTTTTGGATCATTGGGGGCGAGGAAATCTTCCACAAGCTCGCCGAAATTACCAAATCACCGTTTTGGGAAGGAATTTCGAAACAACTCAACCATCCTGCCTGGCATGGTTTTGCAGCGTATGACCTAATATTTCCCTTGTTTCTTTTCTTAGCAGGTGTTTCAACGCCATATAGTATCGGTAAACAAATCGACAAAGGCGTCCCGCGAAATAAAATATTGCTCCGGGTCATAAAAAGAGGTTTGATTTTGGTGCTTTTGGGAGTCATTTACAACAACGGCCTTGACATAAGACCCTTGGAAGAAATACGCTTTGGTAGCGTACTTGGTCGCATTGGCTTAGCTTATATGTTTGCGAACATTATTTATTTATATACCAAGCAACGGGGACAGATCATTTGGTTTGTTTCTATACTCATAGGATATTGGTTGCTGATGCTATTGGGGTCGGCGCCAGGATATCCTGCAGGTGATTTGACGATGCAGGGTAATATTGTTTCCTACATTGATCGCCTCATTATGCCTGGCAAACTGTATCTCGGTATTCATGACCCGGAAGGATTGACGAGCACGTTACCCGCTATAAGTACCGGACTTTTAGGTATTTATATTGGGACCCTTTTGAGAGGCACCGCATCGCAAAACAAGAAAAAAACCGTGCTTCAGATGGTAGTCATGGGAATCGGTTTTCTCATCCTGGCACAAATCTGGAACCTTTTCTTTCCCATAAACAAAAACCTATGGACCAGTTCATTTGTGCTACAATGCGGTGGCATTAGCATTTTATTGATGGCCCTTTTCTATTATATTATCGATGTGCTAGACTATAAAAAATGGGCCTTCTTTTTTAAGGTAATCGGGATGAACTCGATATTAATATATATGTCGGGCCAATTTATTAATTGGGAATATACCACGAACGGCATCTTCCATTGGGTGGGTCAGATTATCGGAGACCCATGGAATGCAATCTCCTTTGCCATTACTTTAATATTCACTAAATGGTTGTTCCTTTACTTTTTGTACCGACAAAAAGTCTTTTTACGCGTATGATGGCAGGCGTGCTATAATAAGAACCTGATAATTTCCCGTTGCTCCTCGTTCAGGTTGATTTTCGGGAAGGGCCTATGTGCTTTGGTATACCAGTATCGTGCATTGTATTCATCCCCTTCCTTGCGGTGCAGATAAGCATGAAGCCAACTACCGATTTCATCATGCATATCCTGGGCGATATGGTGGGAAGCTTTCCAGTCGCCTTTGGCATCGTACCAGAGCACCTTAAAGGACTCCTGCCAATTCATAGGAGGGACCTGATTTTTAAGACTTCCCAAAAAAGCCTCATAACTCTCGGGCTTTGCCATGTTTTGTCTTTTTGGTTTTCTGATGGACTTTCATTTCAAAAATAACTATTTTCACCCTACAAAAATAGTTCCAACGTGGCCACCAAACACAGAATGCCTAAGTGGGTATTAAAAAGCCTGCCCTTTTTGGTAAGTCTATTATGCTCATTTTTCATTTATAAGCTCCATATGCTTGAAAGCATGGATAGCATGTTAAATGAAAACAATTCAATAATTTCAAACGGATTTTTAACTTCACAGATCAAATATCACGAAGAATTTGCGCCCTTTGCAAGAAGGCCCTTGACATCCTGGTTTATCGAGGGAACCGCCAAAGCACTCGACCTAAAATTAGGCTATTCATTTATTGTAGTGAATTTCTTTTTTTTGTTCCTAAGTGGCGTCCTTGTATTTGTGGTATCAGGCAAAATTGGGGCCACTAAATCGCAGGGATATCTCAACATGGCCGCTTATTTTTTATCGTACTCCGTATTATTTTCATTTTTTCCCCCTGTTTTCAGTTATGATGAACCCGTACAATATTGTTGCATATTATTGGCTATTTTGGCACTCTTGTGGCAAAAATGGCCACTTTATGTTGCGCTTTTTACCCTGGCATTGCTCGCCCGTGAAACCTCGGTACTATTGCTTCCAGGTCTCGTTTATGTTTTTGGAAGGGCTTCGAACGAACCATCAACCGCCCTTTTTGGCTTTGATTTCAAAAACAGTGTTAAAATAGTGTTACCTGTGCTTTTCTATATGATTTTTCTTGCTATCTATCTTAGCACCACCAATTCATGGACCGTTACTCAGGGAGAATTGTCACAAAGGTTTTCATGCTTTCTAGAAAATTTTGAAAATGAAAAGAATACGGTTGAATCGATTACTTCATTTTTTTTGGCCATCGGGGCCTTCTTATATATTGCGATTTTTTCCTTGAAAAGTTTGGAATGTACGGCAACCAGTAAAAAATATCTCCAGGCATTTTTATTGACCTTGGCCATTAATACCCCCATCGTATTTTTAACCGCCTTTGCAAGGGAATCCCGGCTTTTTGCATTGCCCTTATTTTTTATTTGGCCGCTCTTCGCGCAACTTTTTCAAAGGCAATTTTCAAATAGGTCTTTAATCGAAGTCTGCCGGAAACTCTTGAAAAGGAAGGATTACATCCTATCAATTCTGCTGTTTAACATCCTGAACTATCTGTATTGCTTTTCGTATTATAAAAAATTGGGGCTCGGGGAAAATAATTATTTCGCGGAATATCTTTTTATCATGCTCTTTGTAATTTCTCTTCATTTTATGATCAATTGGTTCGTAAAGAACGAAAAGGTCTCAAGAAATTTGCCCTAACAAAAAAAATCCAGAAGTTTACGAATTATGCTCATTCGAATACCCACTATTTCAACATCTTCATAAAATCTTCTTCCGAAATAATCGGAATTCCCAGGCTTTCGGCTTTTGTTTTTTTGCTAGGCCCCATATTGTCCCCTGCTACGACGAAGGCGGTCTTTGAAGAAATCGAAGATCCAACTTTGCCCCCGTTGTCCTCAATCATCTTTTTTAGTTCTTCGCGACTCACCGCTTCAAAAACTCCAGAAACAACAAAAATCTGCCCTTGCAAAACATCGGTCTGATTGGCAAGCTGCGATTCGGATAGCGAAAATTGGAGTCCGTATGATTTTAGACGATCGACCATGTCCCTATTTGCATCATTCTTAAAAAATGAAACCACACTTTGGGCGATACGTTCCCCTATTTCATCGACCGCGGTCAAGGCTTCCATATCTGCCGTTCTGATGGCGTCGATGTTCTTAAAGGCCTTGGCCAACTTTTTGGCGACGGTCTCACCTACATAGCGGATGCCCAAAGCAAATAATACCCTTTCGAAAGGAATCGACCTAGAAGCCGCTACACCTTGGATTAGATTTTCCGCTGATTTTTCGGCCATTCGTTCCAAAGGCATTACTTGTTCCTTGGTCAACGTATATAAGTCTGCGTAATTCTCGATTAGGCCTTCCTTGAAGAGCAGCTCGACCGTTTCATTTCCCATGCCTTCGATATCCATGGCCTTCCTAGAAATAAAATGCTGTATACGGCCTGTTATCTGAGGAGGACATCCCATATCGTTCGGGCAGAAATGTTGTGCCTCCCCTTCCTGGCGAACCAATTCGGTGCCACATTCAGGACAATGGGAAATGTAAACGGTGGGATGTGATGAGGGAGGTCGTTTGTCAAAATCAACGCCAATGATTTTTGGAATTATTTCACCCCCTTTTTCAACAAAAACGGTGTCCCCTTCTCGCACATCCAATTTTGCAATTTGATCGGCATTGTGTAAGGATGCCCTTTTAACCGTGGTCCCTGCGAGTAGTACAGGCCGCAGATTGGCGACCGGAGTAATGGCACCGGTGCGACCCACTTGATAGGTAATCTTCTCAAGAACCGTAGAAACCTGTTCCGCCTTGAATTTGAAGGCCATGGCCCACCTTGGGGATTTTGCGGTATAACCCAATTCTTCCTGTTGTTGCAGACTATTCACCTTGATGACCACCCCATCGGTCTCGTAGGGCAATTGATGCCGATGCACGTCCCAATAATCAACATACTGCATCACTTCGTCGGTTGTCTTACAGAGCTTTGCCGTAGTTGGTATCTTGAATCCCCAAGTGCGGGCTTTCCCGAGCATCTCAAATTGGGTGGCAAAATTGAGATTGTTGCCAACAATACTATATAACAAACAATCCAAAGGTCGCTGGGCGACCAATGCGCTATCTTGAAGCTTTAAACTTCCGGAAGCCGTATTCCGAGGATTCATATAGGGTTCCTCCCCGATTTCTATACGTTCCTGGTTCATTTTTATAAAACCTTCAAAAGGCAGAATGATTTCCCCGCGAATATCAAATTTTAACGGATAATCGCCTTTTAGAGCCAATGGAATGGAACGAATAGTCTTAATATTGGTCGTGACGTCATCGCCTTGAAAGCCATCCCCGCGGGTTACGGCTCGAACAAGCCCGCCGCTTTCGTAGGTTAAGCTGATACTTGCACCATCATATTTTAGTTCACATGTAAATTCTACAGGAGCATCTCCCAACCCTTTCTGAATGCGTTTTTCCCAGTCAAGTAGGTCTTCTTTGGAATACGAATTGTCTAACGAATACATTCGGTACTCGTGAACCACAGTTTCAAAATTTTTAGTTATCATGCCTCCTACCCGGACCGTTGGGGACGTAGCATCCTTGTATTCAGGATATTGTTCCTCCAAGGCCTGTAATTCACTCAATTTCCGATCAAATTCAAAGTCTGATATTACAGGGGCATCGAGCACGTAATAGTTGTAATTATGCGTACTAAGCTCCTGTCGGAGGGCGTCAATTTTTTCTTTAATGCTCATTTATAGTTGATCTTTTTTTATCCATTTTGGCAAAGGCCTGGGTTGATAATTTCGCATCTTATAAAGCAACCTATCGACCTCTTCATCGACTAAGATCATATCGTAATTTTCTTGCTTCAAAAATTGAAGATCTACCATTTTTCGAAGCATTTTAAGCAGCTCATCATAAAAGCCATTTACGTTTAAAATCCCTATGGGCTTTTGGTGCAGTCCCAATTGCCCCCAGGTTATCATCTCGAATAATTCTTCCAAGGTACCATACCCGCCAGGCAGGGTAATGATACCATCTGACAGTTCATGCATCCTCAACTTTCGTTGGTGCATATTCTGGGTCACAATGAGTTCGGTCAATCCCTGATGAAAAACTTCCTTACGTCTTAAAAAATCGGGTATTATGCCGATGACGGTTCCGCCGGCGTCTAATGCGCCTTGAGCCAACTTGCCCATAACCCCTATTTTAGCACCGCCGTAGACCAATTTTATCTTTTGCTCGGCCATGGTCTTTCCCAAGTAATTAGCGGATAGCAATATTTGGGGGTCGTTGCCCTCGCTACTTCCACAAAATACAACGATACTATGCATCAGCACTTCTTTTGACCACCAGTATCAAGTGGCATATTATTTTGATAATCCATTTTGTTTCTACTTTCATTCGGCAATACAAAAAATGTACGCACGTTTTTTTGTCCTAATCTTCCTAACCATCATTGAATGGTATGCTGCCTCTTCAAAGCACGTTGCATTTTGCCTTTCAACATACGATCATTCCCAAAAAGATCCCTTTTTAGTTCAATCCCCTTAAAACCCGACTTTTGCAATAGTTCGCGCGTTTCGTTTGCTAAATATTGATTTATTTCTAAGTACAGGACCCCATCGGCCTTCAAATTTCGCGATGCAAAATCGATGATGGCCTTGTAATACATCAGGGGATTGTCATTGGGCACGAACAGGGCCTCCCGAGGCTCGTAATCCTTGACATTTTTTGCCATCTCCCTTCGTTCGGATTCACGGACATAGGGCGGATTGGAAACGATTATATCAAATTTTACTGCAAACGCGCCCGGTGCAAGAATATCGGCCTGTATAAGTTCAATTTCCACCCCATTCAGTTGGGCATTTCGTTCGGCAATCTGCAATGCATCTCCCGAAATATCCATTGCACATACGTTTGACATCGACAAATTTTTTGCCAGGGCTATGGCAATACAACCGCTACCCGTCCCAATATCTAAAATACGTACTCTTGAATTTTCTTTACCCTCTGTCGGATTATCGCCTTGCTCCTTCTTCGTATCGTCAATTATCCATCGCACTAATTCTTCAGTTTCAGGTCTTGGAATAAGTACTTTTTCATTAACTTTAAAGTCCATTTCCATAAAATGTGCCTTTCCTACAATATATTGCAAGGGACGATTCAATTTTAGGTTGGCCAATGCCTCGAATAATGGCTGCTCCTCTTTCTTTGAAATTCTTAAATCAGGGGTAATCGCCAGAACAAAGCGTTCGAGGCCGAGATAGTGACCTATTAACAAATAGAAAAAACTATCGATTTCTTCGTTTGGATATTGATCGCCTAATTCGCTATGGAAAATATTTTTTATTTCTCTTAACAACATGAATATCTTGTGTGATAATATTCCGGTATTTAAATTTAATAGGCTGGCCTCTCCATAAAATTAAAATCGGTCTGCGATAAAATTCTATTTTTGCGATGTGAATATACACACAAAATACATTTCAAGGTGCATCCAGATTGCCAAAAATGGTCTTGGGACAACGTATCCCAACCCCATGGTAGGCAGCCTATTGGCCTATAATGACACCATATTGGGGGAAGGTTTCACCAGTGCCTATGGTGGGCCGCATGCCGAGGTAAATGCCATTCATTCAGTGCAGGAAAAGGCACTTTTAAAAAAAGCTACCTTATACGTTACATTAGAACCCTGCTCCCATCATGGTAAAACACCTCCTTGTGCCGATTTGATCGTCGCAAGCAAAATTCCCAATGTGGTGATTGGAACGATGGATCCAAATGACAAAGTAGCAGGAAAAGGTATCGAAAAATTGCGGGCCGCAGGTTGTAACGTGGTAGTTGGTATCTTAGAAAAGGAATGCCGAGAGCACCATAAGCGGTTTTTGACCTATCATGAAAAAAAACGCCCTTATATTATCTTAAAATGGGCCGAAAGTGCGGATGGTTTTATTGCTCCTTCTCCAAATAGCAGAAAAAGAGGTCTTGCCCCACATTGGATATCTGGCGTAAACGCACGTCAACTGGTACACAAATGGCGAAGCGAGGAGCACGCTATTTTGGTGGGCTCCAATACGGTTCTTGACGACAATCCCCAATTAAATGTGCGCTCGTGGTCCGGTCCTTCTCCATTCCGAGTCGTTTTAGATCGGGAACTGAAAATCGCAGACGATTTTCATATTATGGATGGCAGTGTTAAAACCATTGTCATTACCGAAGCCATTAACAAAAGCAGGTACAAAGACCACGTTCATTATGAAGCGCTAAATTTTTCAGGGGACCTTGCTCCTCAGATTTGCCAAATGCTGCATAAACAAAATATAATAAGCATCTTAATCGAAGGTGGCGCCAGAACGTTGCAGACCTTCATCGATGCCGATCTATGGGATGAAGCCAGGGTATTTGTGAGTGCAACGCCTTTGGGTAATGGACTCATGGCACCTACCTTTGCAGGTCGTTTGAAAGCCTGTAAAAAAATTGGATCGGACATCTTAAATCTCTACGCCAATGATTAACAACATAATTTTTGATTTTGGGGATGTCTTTATTGACCTTGACAAACAAATCGTGTTTAGGGAAATGCAAAAAAGGGGCGGCGGAGGCCTTACTCCAATGTTGATTGCCCTTAATAATGCGTACGAAATTGGTGACATCTCCTCGGAGGAATTTATCGATCGGCTAAAGACTTCGTATCCGAAGGCTACCGCAAATGAAATTATTGACATTTGGAATTCGATGCTACTCGATTTTCCGGAATACAGGCTTGAATTTATTGAAAACTTGGCCAAGGAAAATAGGTATCGCTTATTTTTATTGAGCAACACAAATGCCCTGCATATCCCCCATGTCGAAACAAAAATGGGATTTAAAAGGTTTAATCGTTTCAAAGACAGCTTTGAAAAGTTCTATCTTTCACATGAAATAGGTCTCAGAAAACCCGATCGTGAGATTTTTCAATTCGTTCTTGACGACAATGGATTAATTGCGGAGGAAACCTTATTCATTGATGATTCGAAAGAGAACACCGAGGCTGCCAGCGCCTTGGGTCTTCAATGTTGGAATTTGCGAGTTGGACAGGAAGATATTATAGAACTTAAATCTAAACTTTAGATGATCTATTTGCTGCTGTGCGTACTTTTCTCAAGTTCACTTTTTGTTATTTTCAAGCTCTTCACCCGATATAAGATACAAACTTCCTATGCCATAATAGCAAACTATTTTACGGCAAGTTTTGTAGGCTTCCTATTTTTTGAAAGAGAAATCAATATTTCCGAACTTCCCCAAAAACCTTGGTTTTTTGGCACCTTGGCCTTAGGGGCCTTGTTCATAGTCGTTTTCAACATAACAGCAAAAACCTCCCAGGATTTAGGGGTATCGGTGGCGTCGGTTGCCTCGAAAATGTCGTTGGTCATTCCTGTATTGGTAGGACTTATACTTTATAAGGAAGATGCCAGCCCCTTCAAGATAATCGGAATCATCTTGGCATTGGCAGCAG